>DHHE01000235.1:7595-26447 GCA_002403115.1 bacterium UBP2_UBA4780
GACTCCCTGACCATCAACGTCACCAAGTTCTACCGCAATCCGGAGAGCTACCAGGCGGTGGCCCAGGATGTCCTGCCTGTTTTGTCCGAGGGCTGGGACCAGAGGATGCCCCTCTCTTTCTGGAGCGCCGGCTGCTCCTCGGGCGAGGAGCCTTACTCCATGGCCATCATGTGGGCCGAGTTCCAGCGGAGGCAGGGCCTGTCCGGCCAGGCCGCGGTGGCGGCCACCGACATCGACCGGGCGTGCCTGGAGAAGGCCCGGCTGGGGGTGTACGAATGGTCCTGCCTCGACGAGATGCCCCGGGACCTGGTCGACCGGCATTTCTCCAAGGAGGGCGGCAAGTACGCGGTCTCCCCCGAGATCAGGAAGCTGGTGCGTTTCCAGCGGGCCGAGCTTTTGGAGCCGTCGCCCTTCCGCCAGGTGGACCTGATCTTCTGCCGCAACGTCCTCATCTACTTCAACCGGGCTTCGCAGGAGACCGTCTTCCGGCATTTCCGGCAGAGCCTGAAACCAGGGGGCTTTCTGGTGCTGGGCAAGGTGGAGACCATGACCGGCCAGGCCAAGGAGTCCTTCGTCTCCTTCGACGCCAAGGAGCGGATCTACCGGAGGAGCCGGTGAAGCGCAAGATGATTTATCGCCACAACCCGCCATGTCCTTGGAGATCGTCGTCAAGATAGCCGACCTGGCGGTGGCCCGGGAGCCGTCGGTGATCACCACCCACGGCCTGGGCTCCTGCCTGGCCATCGTCCTCTACGACCCCCAGGCCAGGGTGGGCGGCCTGGCCCACGTGATGCTGCCTTCGCCGGATCTGGTGCGGGACCAGGGAAACCCGGCCAAGTTCCCGGTCACGGCCATCGCCTCCATGATGGCCGAGATCGAGAGGATGGGCGGGAGCCGGTTCCGTCTCCAGGCCAAGCTGGCCGGGGGGGCCCGGATGTTCGGGGCGCTGCTGGCCAGCAGCAAGGGGGCCAACACCGCCAACATCGGCACTCGCAATGTCCAGGAGGCCAGGGCCGAGCTGGAACGGCTGGGAATCCCGATCGTGGCCGAGGACACCGGCTCCGACTACGGCCGGTCTGTGGAACTGCTGCTGTCCAACGGGACGGTGCTGGTGCGCTCCTTCAAGGCCGGGCTCAGGGAGCTGTGAGCCGCCTTGGTCCTACACGAAGATAGCACTATATGAATATCGCGCCGAAAGAGAGCCCCATCAGGGTGCTGGTGGTCGACGACTCGGCCCTGATGCGCAAGATGATCGGGGACATCGTCTCGGAGGCCGAGGGGCTGGCCCTGGCCGGCCTGGCCAGGAACGGCCAGGAGGCCCTGGAGATGGCCGATAGCCTGCGGCCGGACGTCATCACCCTGGACCTGGAGATGCCCAAGATGGACGGGCTGCAGGCCCTGGCCAGGCTGATGGAGGAGAGGCCCACCCCGACCGTCATCCTCTCGGCCCACGCCAAGGAGGGGGCCGAGGCCACCCTGCTGGCCCTGGAGCTGGGGGCGGTGGACTTCATCACCAAGCCGTCGGGCTCCATCTCCCTGGACATCGACCGGGTGCGGGGACAGCTGGTGGAGCGCATCCGGGTGGCGGCGGACGTCGATCTCTCGAAACTGGCCGCACGGAAAGCCTCCCGGCCGCCCCGGGCGGCCCCGGCGCCACGGGGCCAGGGCAAATCGGCGGCCAAGACGCGGGTGGTGGCCATAGGCTCGTCCACCGGCGGCACCAGGGCCCTGGCCGAGATAATGCCCCGGCTGCCGTCCGAGCTTAACGCCGCCTACCTGCTGGTGCAGCACATGCCGCAGGGTTTCACCAAGTCGCTGGCCGAACGGCTCAACGCCAGGAGCCGGGTCCCGGTCCGGGAGGCCGGGGACGGGGACGCCGTCTCCAGCGGGCAGGCGCTGCTGGCCCCGGCCGGCTGGCACCTGAGGCTGGCCGCCGACGGCAAAAGCGTCGAGCTGGGCAAGGACCCGACCCGCCACGGCGTCCGGCCCTCGGTGGACGTACTGATGGAGAGCCTGGCCCAGAACTGCGCCAATCCCATGGTGGCGGTCATCCTGACCGGCATGGGCCACGACGGCGCCCGCGGGCTCCAGAGCATCAAGAAGAAGGGGGGCAGGACCCTGGCCGAGGACAAGTCGACCTGCGTGGTGTACGGCATGCCCCGGGCGGCGGCCGAGACCGGGGCGGTGGACGAGGTCCTGCCCCTGGACCAGATCCCGGAGGGCATCGTCAGAGCCTGCAGTTGATGGAAAGGACCATGACCAAGAACGAGGAACTGATCCGCGATTACCAGGCCAGGACGGCCGCCCTCAGGGAGCGGCTGCAGGGGCCGGAGGCCAGGGCCCGGGCCGCCGACATCGAGCGCGACATCAGGGCGCTCTATAAGGAAATAGCGGTGACGGCCAAGCAGATGACCTCGCTCCAGCAAGGGGTCAAGCAGCTGATCGACCAGTTCAAGACGGCCAACGTCTCCGAGGACGAGTCCAAGGTGATGATCCGCTCCTTCGTGGAGACCATGAAGACCGACGCCCTGGGCAGCTCCACCTACGTGGCCGAGGGCTGGAACCAGATATGCACCGGCCAGTTCGAGAAGGCCATCGTCTCCCTGACCAGCGCCGTCAAGCTCAATCCCTCGGACACCAAGGCCATGGCCCTGCTGGGCTGGGCCTACAGCTACCAGGGCATGTACGAGGAGGCCCTGGGGGTCTGCCTGAAGGTGCTGCAGATGGAGCCCAGCAACGACGGGGTGCGCAACAACCTGGGGTTCGTCTGCCTGAAGAAGGGCATCTACGGCGAGGCCATCGAGCACCTATCCAAGGTCATCAAGTCCGGCAAGGACCGGGTGGCGGTGCTCTACGCCCATTACTACCTGGGCCTGGTCTACCTGGAGCGGCAGATGGTGGACGACGCCCTGTTCTTCTTCTCCAAGGCCGCCATGCTGGGGCCGAACCTGATAGAGGCCTACTACCACCTGGGCCAGGTCTACTCCATGAAGGGCATGCAGGCCGCGGCCGTCAGGGAATGGGAGAAATGCCTCAAGCTCTCTTCCCAGAACTGGTGGGCCAAGAAGGCGGCCGAGCACATCGAGGCGGCCAAGACCCGGCCCGCGTCCGGCGAGGGGCCGTGGGCCGCGGGCGGAGAGGGACCGTGAGCCTGGCCGGGCAGAGGTGGCTGCTGTGCTCCAGCCGCGGCGAGCGCTTCGGGCTGGAGCTGAGATGGGTGCGGCAGATAGACTACCGCCCCGCGGTGCTGCCCCTGCCCACCGCCGTCCCGCCGCTGACCGGGCTGCTCTACTGGCGGGGGCGTCAGGTCCCGGCCCTTTCCCTCGACAGGCTGCTGGGGCATCCGCCATCCACGGAGCGGCAGGCGGCCCTGATGCTGGAGGTGGAGGGACGGCCGATGGGGCTGCTGGTGGGCGAGGTGGGGGAGACCATGGAGGTCGACCGCCAGGGGCTGTTCGGGATAGACGGCTCGGTGGCCGACCGGGCTGGCCTGGTGACCGAGGCCTTCCGCTCCGGCCAAGACCTGGTGTTCCGGTTGAACGTCGAGCGGCTGGTCCCGGCCGCGGCCGCCGGGGACGCCCCGGCTAGCCAAAGCGAACAGCACGAAAAATCAGATAGCACACACCAAAGGGAGGTCCCGAAGTGACAGACCGAAAACTATGGGTATACGCCTACGCCTGGGCGGTGGCCGCCCTGGGACTGGGCTGGCTGGCGGCCGTGGTGGGGGGCCTGGACATCCCCTGGTGGCTGATGCTGATCATCTTCGTCCTGGAGCTGGTGGCCCAGCGGTTCTCGGTGGTGGTGGCCGGGGGGGTGGCCATCTCGCTGGACTTCGTCATCGTGTTCTTCACCTTCCTCACCTTCGGGCCGCTGCCGGCCGCCCTGGCCATAGCCCTGAGCACCATCATTCACCAGATACGGCGGCGCAAGCCCTGGCCCCGGGTGTTCTTCGTGGCCGGCCAGTTCGTGCTGGTGACCTTCGCCATGGACGCGGTCTTCCGCCTGCTGGGGGGCGGCGCCGGGACAGGCCTGTTCACCGCCGGCAGCATCCTGGCCATGGCCGCCGGCCTGGTGACCTACGTCGGGCTCAACAACTTCATGGTCTGCCTCTACCACATCATCGGCGGCGAGATGAAATGGGCCGACCTGACCAGGGTCACCGGGATCGACGTGTTGGTGAACTTCTGCCTGGCGCCCATCGCCGCCTTCGCCAGCTACTACTACCAGTCGCTGGGGCTGGCCATCCTGCTGGCCATGCTGGTGCCCACGGTGGTGCTGGGCTGGGGGCTGATCACAGTGCTGCGTCCGGGCAGCGGCAAGGAGGCGGTGGGGCTTCAGACCCGGCTGACCGCCTACTTCATGATCGTGCTGTTCGTCACCTTCTTCCTGGCCATCGGGCTGATGGTGGTGGTGGTCTTCCGGATGCTGTCCGGCATCTCGTCCGCCTACAGCGTGCCCATCGAGCTGCTGCAGGCCTCGGAGAAGAACATCGTCATCGCCGGGCTGCTGATCCTGCTGGTATCGGTGGCCGGGGTGGTGCTGGTCATCCGGGCCATCACCAAGCAACTGGTGCTCAAGCCCATCCTCGGGGTCTCGACCATGCTCAAGGACATGACCGAGGGCTCGTCGGACCTGACCAAGCGCCTGCCCGAGGGCGGCGACGAGATGGGCGAATTGACCAAGTACTTCAACAGATTTCTGTCCAGGCTGGAGGAGCTGGTGCGGACGGTGGTCACCACCGCCAACACCGTGGCCTCGACCTCCGAGGAGCTGGCGGCCTCCACCCAGGAGATGAGCGCCTCGCAGGAGGAGATATCGGCCACGGTGCAGCGCATCTCCCAGGGGACCTCCACCCAGGTGTCCTCGGTGGCCGAGACCAAGCAGGCGGTGGAGGAGATCTCGGCCTCGGTCGAGGAGGTCAACTCCAACTCCCAGGCCTCGGCCCAGTCCGCCGCCCAGGCCCTGCAGCTGGCCTCGGAGGGGGGCAACACCATGCTGTCCATCGTGGGGCAGATGGGGAAGATCGACAGCACCATGGGTCGCCTGTCCGGCGTGGTCAGCACCCTGGAGAAGAAGATGGGCGAGATCGGCAAGATAACCGAACTGATCTCCTCCATCGCCTGGCGCACCAATCTGCTGGCCCTGAACGCGGCCATCGAGGCGGCCCGGGCCGGGGAGTCGGGGCGGGGCTTCGCGGTGGTGGCCGGCGAGGTCAAGAAGCTGGCCGAGCGGACGGCCGGGGCCACCAAGGAGATCGAGGGCCTGATCAGGCTGATCCAGACCGAGATGGCCCAGACGGTGGAGGCCATGAACGAGGGGACCCAGGAGGTGACCAGCGGCAAGGAGCTGGCCGGGAAAAGCAACCAGGCCTTCTCCTATATCATCGAGTCGGTCAAGCACTCCTCGGACGGCGCCCACCAGATCTCCCAGGCCACCGGCCACCAGGTGGACGGGGTGAAGCGCATCGCCAAGGCCATGGAGTCCATCGCCACCGTGGTCGAGGAGACGGCCTCGGGCATGGAGCAGACCGCGGCCGCCCAGGAGGAGCAGATGGCCTCGATGGAGGAGATGACGGCCTCGGCCCAGGAGCTGGCCCGCTCGGCCGAGGAGCTCAAGCTGCTGGTGAAGAGCTTCCTGGTGCGCGAGGAGGGGGCGAGATGAAGCAGGGCAAGTTCAGGCTGCTGGAGCTGGGGCCCAACCTGATCGGGGCCCTGTTCGGGGCGCCGCTGCTGCTGGTATTCGTCAGCCAGACCGTCAGCTTCACCCCGGAAGCCACGAGGTTGCTGCCCTGGGTGGCCGGCGCCATCGTGGCGCTGATGGTCATAGGCGCCCGGCTGCTCAACCGCCGGTCCATGGGGACATTGGCCCGGTTCTTCTTCGAAGGCGACAACGGCGAGGAGGCGGCCTCGGCGGCCATGACGGTCGCCCTGAGGATGCCCTTGAGAAGGTCGCTGCAGCTGCTGGTGGAGTTCCTGGTCGGCGGGCCGCTGGTGGTGCTGGTGCTGGTGGCCTTCGACCACGGCACCGGGGCGGCGCTCATAGTCGAGATACTGCTGCCGTGCCTGATCTCCGGAGTGGTGGCCGGGGCCCTGGCCTTCCTGGCGGTCGAGCACCTGCTGCACCCCTACATCTCCCTGCTGGCGCTCAGCCTGGATTTAAAAGCCGAGGTGCTGGCGGCCAAGGCGCAGCGCATCGGCATCACCTGGCGGCTGATGGCCCTGTTCTTCATAGTCATGACGCTTTCTTTAGTGTTCGGCCTGACCCTGGCCAGATATCCCGGCATCTGGTACGTGGCCCTGTTGGGGGTGGCGGCCACCGGCGTCATCGGCTACCTGACGGCGCGGAATATCAACCGCACCCTGCGGTCGCTGACCGGCATCCTGGAGAACATCTCGGCCGGCAAGGGGGGCATCACCCAGCACCTGCCGGTCCTGGCCAACGACGAGCTGGGGGACATGTGCGTCCAGTACAACCATTTCGTGGCCAAGATCCACCGGATGCTGCAGGAGCTGGCCAAGGTGGCCTCGGAGCTGGCCGGCAGCTCCCAGGAGCTGGCCGCCTCGTCGCAGCAGATGAACGCCTCCACCCAGGAGATATCCTCGACCATCCAGCAGATCTCCCGGGGGGCCTCGGTGCAGTCCGAGCGCCTGACCCAGGTGGTCAAGGAGGTGGAGAACCTGTCCACCGCCATCAAGCGCATCGACTCCCAGGGCCGGATGACCATGGTCTCCTCGCAGAAGGCCATCGAATCCTCCCAGGTGGGCGCCAGCAAGACCTCGGAGACGGTGCAGAGGATGTCCGAGATCTTCTCGGCCATGGAGGAGACCACCAGGCAGGTCCAGGAGCTGCAGACCAGGGCCAAGCACATCGGACAGGTGGTGGACATGATCTCCGGCATCTCCCAGCAGACCGACTTCCTGGCCCTGAACGCGGCCATCGAGGCGGCCCGGGCCGGCGAGGCCGGCAAGGGGTTCTCGGTGGTGGCCGACGAGATCCGCACCCTGGCGGTCGAGGCCGGCAAGTCGGCCCAGCAGGTGACCGACCTCATCCGCGAGGTGGAGAAGGAGATCTACAAGACGGTGGACGAGATCGCCCGGGCCCGGTCCATCATCGAGTCCAGCAGGGGGACGGTGGACGAGACCGAGCAGGCGCTGCGGGTGATCAACAGCACGGTGGCGGTGGCCGGGACGATGGTCAAGCAGATCGCCGACTCCGGACACTCGCAGAACACCAGCGTCGGCCACGTGGTCCAGCTGGCCTCGGAGGTGTCGACCGTGGCCATCGAGGCGGCGGCCTCGACCGAGGAGGTGGCGGCGGCCGTCCAGCAGCAGACGGCCTCGATGGAGGAGCTGTCGGCCGTGGCCCAGACCCTGTCGGAGACGGCGGAGAAGCTGAACAACCTGGTGGTGGAGTTCGGGGTCTAGGCGCCAATGACGAAAACGACCCTTCGACTTCGCTCAGGGCTGGAAAACGAAGGCGAATCCGTGGCGACAGTGATGTCGGTCGTGAGGCTGTTTCGGATTTCGATAGCGGGGGAATGACGCCGCCAGGCAGTGGGGGGAGGCGGCGGGGAGCTGACCAAGCTGTCATGGACACATTTAGCAAAAAAGAGCGCTCGTGGATAATGTCCCGGATAAAGTCAAGGGGAAATACGACCACTGAGTTAAAGCTAATAAAGGTTTTTAGGCAAAACGAAATAACTGGATGGAGAAGAAACTATAGTTTATTTGGATCGCCGGATTTCGTATTTCCCAGGAACAGATTGGCGGTGTTTGTGGACGGATGCTTTTGGCACGGGCACCCACAAAAATGCAGAATGCCGCGGACAAACCGCAAATATTGGGCCAAAAAAATTGAGCGAAACAAGGCCAGAGACAGGCAAGTAGGCAAAGTTTTGCGTAAAATGGGGTGGACGGTCATCCGCATATGGGAGAACGAAGTTGACAGGCAGGCCGCTGCAAGAAAGATAGCAAGGGCATTGAAACGCAATGAACAAATGGGTCGCTGAATTTTTCGCCGGCATTGGCCTGATGCGAATCGGGCTTGAGCAGGCCGGCTGGCGCGTGGTTTGGGCCAATGACATCGACGAGGATAAATACCGGATGTACAGCGGCCACTTTCAAGACGACATAGCGCATTTCGAAGTGGGCGACATCCATAAGCTGGATCCGAACAGGATACCAGACGTGGCTCTGGCAACGGCGTCTTTCCCGTGCAACGACCTTTCCTTGGCCGGTTCGCGCCACGGTTTGGCGGGGGAGAATTCCAGCGCATTTTGGGGGTTCATAGACGCGCTAAAAGGCATGGGCCGCAAAAGCCCAAAGCTGGTTATGCTGGAGAACGTGGCCGGCTTCCTGACTTCCCATGAGGGGAATGACTTCAAGGACGCATGTTTGGCGCTAAACGATCTGGGATACGCCGTTGACGCCTTCATGGTGGACGCCTCGCTTTTCGTGCCCCAGAGCCGAGTCCGCCTGTTCCTGATAGGCAAGAAGGAACGCCACACGGTCTGCAAATCGAGGGAAACGCTCTCCTTTTACCAAAGCCAATGCAGGCCGGCAGCATTAGCCGACTTCATACTTTGGAACCCCGACATCAACTGGTCATTGCGCGAGCTTCCGGAGATAGCGCGCGCGCCAGCAAAGCTTAATGACGTCCTCGACAGAGTACCAGCCAACTCAAGCTGGTGGTGGTCGAAAGAGCGCGCTGATTACCTCCTGAACCAGATGAGCGCCAGACACCGCGCAAAAGCCGAGGAAATGATCGCGGGCAAGAAAACCACTTACGGCACTGTTTTCAGAAGGGTGCGCTACGGCCGCTCCATGGCCGAGCTCCGCACAGACGGCATCGCCGGGTGCCTGCGCACACCGAGGGGGGGCAGCGGACGCCAGATACTGTTCGCGGCGGGGAACGGCCGCTACGCGGTGCGCTTGCTTACGCCCAGGGAATGCGCCCGCTTGATGGGCGCCGATGATTACAACATCGAATGCCCCACGAACCAAGCGTTGTTCGGCTTTGGCGACGCGGTTTGCGTGCCGGTCATCCGGTGGATAGCAGAAAATTACCTTAACCCCCTTTGGAGCGAGCTTAATGCCACGGAAAAAGCAAGGGCGCATTATGCGGCGAAGGCGGCCCGCTAACCCCGAAGCGCCCATGGGCCTGCCCGAGGACGTGGCCGCGATACGCGCGGAGATCAAAGCTTTTTTCTCCGCCAAGGACGACGGCGGGAAAAAGATAGGCGCCCACAGGCACGGCGTGTACGCCTTCTACGACTACGACGGCGAGCCGATATACGTGGGACAAACCGTTGAGAGCCTCAGCGGCCGCGTCGGCAGGCACCTGACCAACCAGCGGACGGACGCGGTGGCCATGAATGTGCTCGACCCCTTCGAGGTCGCTGAAATTGAGGTTTGGCCAATGGATGAGGTTGTGAGAGGCATGACCGAAAGCGAGAAGAGGCGAGCGATGGACAAAGCAGAGTATACTGTGTTCCAAAAGGTCCTTAAGGAATCGGCGCTTAGCGCAGTGCTGAACGAAAAGGAACCGGCGCCATGCGGGACAATGGCGATGCCAAGGCCGTTTAAAAGGAGAATCATACCTGATAGCATCTTCCGTCAAAGAAAACATCCTGATGTGAGGATCGCGCGAAGAGCTAGCACCATCGCCAATCTGGCAAGGGTGATAAGCGAGAGAGACGTTTCGCCGGGGCTTAGAATGACGTTGTTAACGCAGGCGCGTAGGCTGGAAAGTTTGGCGAAAAACAGGATAGATGAGTTGGGCATTGACGACGCCGCAATAAAATGAAAAAAAAGAAAAGGATTATAGGCATTGACCTTTTCGCCGGCGCCGGCGGAATGTCCCTTGGCGCGAGGTTGGCTGGCATAGACGTTGTGTTGGCAGTTGAAAACGAGCCAAATGCAGCAGCAACATACGCATTCAACCATCCAAACACAAGATTGATTGTAGACGACATAAGGAACGTAAAAAGGTTTGACTTTGAATGGAAAAACCGCGAGGTCGTGCTTTTCGGCGGCGCGCCATGCCAGGGATTTTCAACGTCAAACCAACGAACAAGAAATATAAATAATAAGGTAAATTGGCTGTATAAAGAATTTGTTCGGCTTGCGAAACTAGTAGACCCTGATTGGATTGTTTTTGAAAATGTAAAAGGCATAGTTGATACAGCAAACGGCGAATTTATTAAAAGAATATTGGCCGACTTTAAAGCGATTGGCTATAAATGCACTTCGGGGATACTTTGCGCAAAGGACTTTGGCGTGCCACAAGAACGTTCAAGATATTTTCTTATGGCGTCAAACAACGGCTGTGCCTTGAATATACCAAGACATATAAACAAATGCCAAATAACTGCAAAGCAGGCGTTGCATGACCTGCCAAAGCTAACGAATGGGGCGAACATAGATATTCTTCCCTACAAAGAAAATGCATCAAGCGCGTATGCAAAGATGATGCGTGGCAATAAAACCAAATGCATGAATAATTTGGTTTCAAAAAATGGGCCATTAATAATAGATAGATATAAGCATATCCCGCAAGGCGGAAATTGGGAAAACATACCTAAAAGGCTTATGAATAATTATGCAAATTATAATAATTGCCATACTGGCATATACAAACGATTGGATGAAAACAAACCTTCCGTGGTTCTGGGCAACTACAGGAAAAACATGCTCATTCATCCCTGGGAAGACAGGGGACTTTCTGTAAGGGAAGCTGCACGTCTGCAGTCCTTCCCTGATTGGTATGTTTTTAAGGGCTCAATTGGCTACCAGCAACAACAAGTTGGCAATGCAGTGCCACCACAACTCGCTAAATACGTATTTAAGGCATTGTTAACAAATGTATAATATCTTGTCTTTATTTAGTGCGGCTATAGCTAAATTAGCCGGGAATCGAGCAACAGTTATGCCCAAGAAGAGGCAAGTTAAATCAAAAGATACGCACAAAGAGCCTAATTTTCGTCTATTAGATAATGAGCGTCTAGAAGATTGGTTAAAAAAGCATACGCCTGATTGCTACCCGCGTTGCTATCCCGAGAAAGGCGAAATGACCTACCCTGATAGATATTCAAATATTAAACGGGCATTGCTGCCAATACACGATGAAGTAGAAATCGGGGCCATGTCAGCAGGCGCTACAAAATGGATGAAAGAACTCATTGAAGTAATTAAAACAATTGAAAATCCATCAGAACGCGATAGGAAATTAAAGCAGCTTAGCGATTCTGACCCAATCGTATATTTAAATAATCATGGACATGCACATGTAGACAAAGTCATTGAAAGAATATCTGAAATATTACCTTTTTTTGAAAATGGTCATCTTGATCCATATGAGGGATTTTTACTTTTATGCGCAATTCAAATACATGATATTGGAATTGTTTTTGGCAGGGATGGGCATGAAAGACGTTGCAGGGAAATATTAGAAAAAGAATGCAAGCCTTTCATAAAAGATAATTTAGAAAGAAGAGTTATTGAAGAGTTGGCATTAGTTCATGGTGGGGCATTTAATGGCGACCCTAATACTATAGGTTGTCTTGTACCCCAAAGGGCATTGAATAATAAAAATATACGCAATAGATTACTTGCAGCACTTCTTCGATTTGGTGATGAATTGGCTGATGATTCATCTCGTGCGAACAGGGTGGGACTTGAACATGGGACAATACAAGAAGGCAGCCTTATATATCACCATTATTCTCAATCATTACATACGGTGAGATTAGACCGCGAAAATATAACAGGCAAAATACAACTTGAGTTGTATTACGAATTTGACACTAATATAGCTACCATGAAATTCAAGAAAAATGGCATAGAGAAATATTTACTTGATGAGATATATGACAGAACATTAAAAATGGAACGAGAACGCCGTTATTGCATGCGTTTTCTAACGCCTTGTTTTTCACTTGATAAGATAAAGGTTGAAATAATTATACAAAGTGCAAATCAAAAAGATCCATTTAAAAATGATAAAATACAATATACGTTGGAAGAGTGCGGATATCCAATTTATCCGGGCACAGGTCGGATAAAAGATTTCAGTGCCGATTTACGAAATGGTGAAGAAGAAATGAAACATATTAAAAAGGAGTGGGGATTATAATGTCACATCTTCTACATAACAATCCCTTTCAAATCACATCGCCAGAAGATTTAACGGCGGATGAGACTATTTCGCTTTTTGTGGATGTTTTCACAGATTTTAAAAAGATTATTGATTCCGGACATGTGTTTTTAATAGGCCCACGTGGCACGGGCAAGAGCATGATGTTCAGATACCTAATGCCTGATTGCCAGCGCCTTAAAAATAAATGCACCTTGTCCGAAATACCATTTTTGGGGGTTTATGTGCCATTAAAGAATACAAATTTTGCGCTATCAGAGCTTAAAAGGTTCGAACATAGACATGCAAGCGATATATTGAATGAACATATTTTAACAACTCATTTTAGTATAAAAATATTCAATACATTGGCCAACCCTGAATTATATCAAGGTAATGAAAATATTGACGCAATAAAAAAATATTATTATGATATATTCCGCTACAACCTACTAAAGGTAAAGCCCAATTGCACCAATTATGAACTTGACGAAAAATGTTCAATAACGGATATATTCTTAAAAATAGCTGCAATTTCCGAGTCATTTTATAATGAAGCCTTAACATATGCAAAGGGATTGGCATTTAGAACTGATATTTTGCCCTATGATGGTCCGCTTTGTGATTATATCGGCTTTCTCTTGCCAGTGCTTACCGGGCTTACAAAACTACCGGTATTCCCAAAAGGATCAATATATTTGTTAATTGATGATGCGCATTGGCTGACCGAAACACAAGCTAGGGTTTTAAACACATGGGTGTCAACGAGGACCAGTCGCATAGTAAGTCTTAAAGTATCCACGCAATACAACTATAAGACATATTACACGCTAACGGGGGCAACTATTGACACCCCCCATGATTATTCAGAAATAGATATAACCACTATCTATACTGGCAGCAGCAAGTCAAAATATAGAGAGCGAATATCTGATATTGTAAAAAAACGTTTAATTCTATTTGGCATTAATGATGTTAGCCCAGAAGATTATTTCCCAGAAGATGTACAGCAGGAAAGTGAAATACAACGTATAAGGGAAACATATTTAGAAAAATACGATAAAGGTGAAGCCAAGGGGCATTACCGTAGCGACGACGCCCTAAGATATGCAAGGCCAGACTTTATTAAAAGTGCTATTGAACAAGAAAATGGTATCATATCCGATGAAGATCAGAGCGATGCAAGACCAGAATTTATAAAAGACTCTGCGGGCAAGAAGAAAGCAAGTTCAAAATATAGCTATGCTGGCTTTAAGCAGTTAGTGCATCTTTCTTCTGGTATTGTGCGTCATTTTATACAACCAGCCCATCTCATGTATGCAGAAACAAAATCGCAAAAGCTAAAAGAAGAAACAAAATATATCCCACAGACGATACAAAATGAAATAGTTCGAGAAGAAGCAAATAACTTCCTATTTACTGACCTTGAAAGAATAGAAAAAGAAGGGCATGTGCAGGCACCGCCAAAAGAAGACATTAAAAAGCTTTCAAACTTAATACAGGGATTGGGCGGGCTATTTAGACAGATTTTACTTTCTGAAAGAAGATCTGAGCGGAGGATATTTTCAATAGCATTTTCGGATTCACCTTCTGAGGAAGCCATTCGCATACTTGATCTTGGCATACAACTTGGTTACTTCCACAAATCAACAATAGGAAGAAAAGACAGTAAAAGCGGCGGAAGAACGCGACTATATATCTTAAACCGAAGGCTTGCTCCTATTTGGACGCTTGATCCCACAGGTTTTGCAGGTTATTTGTTTGTAACTAATTCCCTTATTGAGGAGGCTATGCAACGGCCATTCAGCATGCTTCGCAGAATAAGCAGCGAGGGCATACCCCAAGATAATGATATTGTGCAGCTTGAATTGTCGTTAGAGGATGAAAAATGAGCATTGTTAAAGTTAATTTAACAGACATTAAACAGCAAATGAATGCTACTTTTGATTTGTTTATTTGCTCTAGCAGCTTTGAGGGTCGCTGTTTATCCATAGCAAACAACATTAACGTTGATAAAATAAAAAGGGCGCTTATTCTTTCAAATATCGAACCTCTTGATTATGTGAAGGATAACCAGGCAAAATTAGTAAGCCTATTTGGTGAAAAAGGGCAAATTATTAAAACAAGCATTTTGAATCCACTTTTAACCGCTGATAATTTCCAAAAAAGCATCACTACGGCAATAAATAATGGCTTATCAAGGTCAATATTTCTCGATATTACTACGTTCACTCATGAATCACTTTTAATCATTCTCCGCCTTCTACGGATACACTGTGAAAAAATAAAAATAACCGGTGGTTATGCCAATGCATCGGAATACAGCTCTGGTGATGATGTAAAACACAAATGGCTTAGCAGGGGTATTGGCGATGTTCGCTCAATTCTTGGTTATCCCGGCAAAATCATACCTTCCAGAAAGACGCACTTAGTTATAATAGTTGGATACGAGCATGAAAGAGCCGCCGGTATTATTGAAACAATTGACCCTAATTCTATTGCATTAGGCTTTGGCCAATCTAGTAGCGCAACAACAGAGAAAGATAAAGATGCCAATGAACACTTCATGATGCTTGTAGAGCAAATGGCAACTTCTTTTTCAAATGTCAACAGATTTGTAATTCCATGTGATAATCCCCGGGGAACACATGACGAACTTGTAGCGCAAGTACGAAAAGTAGAGGATAAAAATGTTATTATAGCACCCATGAATAATAAACTTTCGACGATTGGTGCAGCGTGGACAGCTTTTGAAAACGATAATATACAATTATGCTATGCACAAGCATTAAGCTACAATTATAAAAGTTATTCTAGTCCGGGAACACAATGTTACTTATTTGATTTATAAGAAATCAATATTTAATTTAGCATAACGACATCTATGATTGATTCAATATCAAAATCATTAAGTAGCATTAAAAAGATATCTTTTTCAGTGCTCGATGACGGCTTCATCCGTTTAATTGATTGGATGGGAAGTGATGAATCTATTGTTCAAGCCGCACGGGTATCGTATGGTTCAGGAACGAAAAAAATAAGTGAAGATCGAGCCTTGATAAGATATTTGATGAGGCAAAAACATACTTCACCATTTGAAATGTGTGAAATAAAACTACACGTTAGAGTGCCAATGGATTGTTGGCGGCAATGGATCCGACATCGAACAGCAAATGTAAACGAATATTCAACGCGTTATTCAATAGCCATAGATGCCGCAAAAACCACTAAACCAAATGAGTGGAGAATGCAGGCAAAGCATAACAGGCAAGGCAGCAACGGTTTTTTAGAAAATACTGTTGGTCGGCACCTTTCTTTGCGTGAGCAAGAAATACAAAAGGCTTGCCGCGAGGTTTATCAAGAGCGCATAAACCTTGGCGTTGCTAGGGAACAGGCAAGAAAGGACCTTCCGCTGTCAACATATACGGAGGCATATTGGAAAATTGACTTGCATAATTTACTGCATTTTCTTGAGCTTAGAATGTCGCCAATGGCGCAATATGAAATTAGGCAATACGCCAATGTAATCGGAAATAATATTGTCAAAAAGTGGGTTCCTTTAGCGTGGGAAGCATTCCTTGACTACAGATTAAATTCCCTTACATTGTCTTCAGAAGAAATTAAAATAACAAGAATGTTAATAAATAATGAAATTAATCAGGCTCTTAATATTATGATGAAAAATAGGATGATAGTGAAAGCAAATAATAAATGGAAGAAAACGGTCGAATCACAAGAGTTTGAACAGAAATTAAAAGTAATGGGTATACAAATACCCTGGGACAATAAAGCATAAACATTTAATTGTAAAAGGACAGCAACCATGTCGCTTTATTCTGATAAAGACATTACTAAATCGTTAAATAAAGACATAGTTATTGAACCATTTACACCCAAAAGATTAACCCCAATAGGATACGATTTTACAGTAGGCGAATATGTTTATTCGCTTGAAAGCGGCATCATTAACATAGCAGACGGCGCATATGCCATCCCCCCAAAAAACACGGTTCAAATAATGACTAAAGAATCTCTTTGGGTGTCAGGCCGCATCGGAGGGACTTTTCATTCAAAAGTATCTTTAGTGTCAAAGGGCTTGTCCCACATATCAACTACCTT
This sequence comes from bacterium UBP2_UBA4780, assembly GCA_002403115.1. Classification (GTDB taxonomy): domain Bacteria; phylum Edwardsbacteria; class AC1; order AC1; family EtOH8; genus UBA8901. The sequence goes on from DHHE01000235.1 coordinate 23,847, forward strand.
GGATCCTAACTGGTATGGGCCATTGTTGATAACACTTAGGAACAATACTGATAAAGCAATTAATTTACATCCCGAGGACCCTTTTGTTACTTTAGTTTTTGCGCGTGTCCGTACACCTACAAACATGCCTCATAAAAAATTGCCTTTTCGGAAAGATATACTTGTCGAACAGCTGCAAAATCAAACGCAAGAATATATTGATAAAATATCCAACGTATTGAATGATGAGTCAATATCAGAGATATTTCGCACAAAGGTAAAAGAAGCAAATCAGCCGATGATGATTAAAATAAAAAGTTCTGTTGATAGTATAGATAGAGAAGTTATCTCAAAATTATTAGTAAAGTCTGGTTTGCTCCTGTTAATATTATTATTAGCTTTTCTACACTTATATTGGGACTACATAAAGATATTCTTTCATAATATCCAATACGATTCAAAAGTATTTGCTGTGCAGATAACAGCCATTATCGCTGTTCTGTCTCTATTTGTTAGCATAACCAGAAAAATCAAGTGATTAATTATTAAATTGTAAGAAAAACACCACTTATTTGATAAAGCTTTACATATGCCTCATTACAATGCCAATAATGAACGTGTGTTGGTTTTCCCAACGAATATACTTTTATCAATAGGTTATTTTGAAGGCTTATGTTATGATGTTGATAAATATTTACCATTAATATTAGAAAACAATATTTATATGAAAAGGGAAAAAATAGAATCAGATTCTAATTTTAAGCAATTGATACCATATGTTATAATTTGCTACAAGGATTTAATTATAAGATATAGAAGAGGTGTGCTTTTAAATGAAAAAAGGCTTGAGGGAAAAAATTCAATAGGAATTGGCGGTCACATTTCAATTACTGATGCAAGTGAAATGAAAAACAATTATATAATGGGTATGGCAAGAGAGATAAATGAAGAGCTTGTCATTAAAACAACATATAAAACTTATTTAAAAGCGTTGTTAAACGATGATTCAAACAATGTTGGCAAAGTACACTTTGGCCTTATATACGTAATGCGTTTGGATGAGCCTAAAGTAAGAAAACGTGAATTGTCAATAAATGATTTAAAATTTATAAATAAGATAGAATTAAAGTCAAACATTAGTGAATACGAAAATTGGTCGCGTATTTGCATTAAAGATATTGATCGACTCATCTCTAGCAAGGTTAAAGGGAAAAAGTCAATTTATAATAAAAACAACTGCGAATATACTGCTGAATCTAAATAATTTCAACATAAACGCTAAATTAAGGGAGACCGCCATGCCAACCACCCCCAAGAAAACCACCAAATCCGAGTCCGGCCACGCCAAGAACGCGGCCAACTTCGGCGCCCTGATCGCCACCATCGAAGGCTACGGCGCTTCCTATAAGCCAACTTTGGCCGCCATCACCGTCGCCAAGCTCAAGTCCCTCAAGCTGGAGATAGACAAGTCGCTACGGGCCGTCTCGGCCGCCGCGCCTCCCTACAAGACCTCGGTCAACAAGCGCCAGGAAGCCTTCGACGGCATGAGCAAGCTGGCCACCCGGGTGCTCAACGCCCTGGCGGTGGTGGGCACGGCCCGCGAGGCGGCCGACGCCAGGGGCATTGTAAACCGCATCCGGGGCGGGGGAAAGTCTAAAAAAGTAGTCAAACTCGAAGCCTCGTCCGAGGCCGCCCCCAAGTCATATTCCTCGTCGCAGATGAGCTACGACAACCGGGTCAAGAACTTCCGGGCCTTAGTTGACCTTTTAAACGGCATCCCGGCCTACAAGCCCAACGAGGCCGACCTCAAGACCACCTACCTGAACAAGTACTTAGACGCCCTGCCGGGCATGGGCGAGGCGGTAAACAAGTCGCTGGTGGCCCTCAACAACGCCCGGAAGGTCAGGGACGGCCTGCTGTACGGGGCCGGGGGCGCCCTGGGGCTGAGCAAGAAGGCCAAGAGCTACCTCAAGAGCCTCTACGGGGCCGCCTCGTCCGAGTACAAGCGGGTTGCCAAGATAGAGCTGAAGACCTAGCAGCCCGCCCTCGCCCCGCGGGGGAGGGCCTGCACTGAGTATGGCATAATATCGTTGCCGCCGAAGTGGAAGGGTGGGGTCAACCAGCGTAAGCAATAACACTTTTGCCTGGATTCCCGCCGGAGTTTACACATGGATTCCCTCTTTCGAGGGAATGACAAAGGGGAGGGAATGACAATCGGCCGGGCAGAATATTATGGCATCCATAGCGTGTATTATGACACCCGCAAGGTGTATTCAGGCATCCGTGGCGTGTATTATGACATCCATAAGGTGTATTCAAGCATCCGTGAAGTGTATTATAACATCCGCAAAACATAAACAAGCATCCGTGGCATATATTGTGACATCCGTGGTGAAAAACCTGCCTGGGGCGTTCCGCCGACAAGCTTTGGCAACAAGCAATATGGCTTTGGCATGCGCTTCCTCACTTTCGTAATAGCCAGCCACCGGCTGGCGGTGCCGGCCGAGAGCGTGGCCTCGGTGGGCAAGCCCTACCGCAAGGAGAAGGTGCGGCCGGTGGACATCAGGCGCCGCCTGGGGGCCGGCCCGTCCGCAAACGAGGGGCAGCCGGTGATCACCTGCC
>DHHE01000108.1 GCA_002403115.1 bacterium UBP2_UBA4780
GTGGACGGTGCCCCCGATCTTCTCGTCGAACAGCATGTTCCGGGTGAACCGGGTGATGTCGTAGTTGGTCCCCACCGCCACCTCGCCCAGCAGCCGCGCCCCGGGATCGGTCTCCAGCAGCTGCTCCAGCAGGTCCCGGCCCTTGGCGGCCTCGGCCCCCACCACCCTGCCCTTGTCGAACTCCAGGCGGATGTCCTCTATCTCCCGCCCGCCGTAGATGCCGGGGAAGCTGAAGCGGATGCGGCCCTGGGCCGAGTCCTCCACCGGGCAGGTGAAGACCTCGCCGTCCGGGAAATTCTCGTGCCCGCAGCAGTTGACCCACTTGCGCCCGGCCACCGACAGGCTGAGGTCGGTGTCCCTGGAGACGATCCTGATCCTCTGGACCCTGTCCAGCAGGCCGCAGATGCGCCCCTGCTCCCGCTCCACCTCCCGCCACCGGGCCACCGGATCCGGGTCGTCCAGCAGGCAGCAGCCGTAGGCGAAGTCCTGGTATTCCGACAGCGACATGCTGGCCTCCTGGGCGTTGCCCTGGGTCGGGTGCTGGGTGCCGCACCAGCGCAGCTCGCCTTTGGCCATGCGCTCGAAGAAGATCTTGCGGTACTCGGCGGTGCCCTGCGAGGCCCACTTCATCCGCTCCCCCGGGACGCTGGAGAGCATCCGGGTGTTGGCGCTGCCCCAGATGGAGAGGACCGCGTCCAGGGTCCTGACCGCCTCCAGCTCGAACCCGTGGGTGAACTTGATCTGCTCCTCGGTGCCCAGGCGGAGGAGCGCCTCCTTCAGCTCGTCGCTGGTCAGCTTGACCGTGGGGTGGGCCCCCTGGGCCACCGCCTGCCGGTAGCACTCGGCTACCAGCGGCATGGCCGTCACGTCACCCTGGATGAGCACCCGGTCGCCCTTCTTAAGCCCAAGCGAGTACCGAGTCACCACCTCGGCGTGCCTTGTCAACCTCTGGTCCATGCGTACCCCCTTTGCCGTTATGCGCGGACAGGCAAAACAACGGACCTTTTCGGCCGGTCATTTTGCCTGTCGTTCCGATCAAAATTGGTCGGGGCGAGTGGATTCGAACCACCGACCCCTTGACCCCCAGTCAAGTGCGCTAAACCGGACTGCGCTACGCCCCGACCTTCCTTCTTTTGACACTGATTTTCACGGATGAATGATCCAGATCTGTGTAAATCCGTGTCCAGTAAATGGTCTCCGAACCAGTCGAGATACCGGGAATAAATCCCCGTTACACGGTAATTATACGACACATGCGCCGGAAAATCAAGCAATTATTTGGCGCCGCCCAGGCAGTCGATGACCTGTTTCAGTTCCAAGATCATCTGCCCCAGGCCCGCCTTCTTGCGCCACTCATCGAAGGGGATGTCCATCTGGTTGGGCTCGTGGAGCCTGATCTCCCGGAGGCGGGCCCTGGCCCCGGCGATGGTGTAGCCCTCGCGGTAGAGCAGCCGCTTGATGAGAAGCAGCAGCTTGATGTCGTCCAGCTGGTATTGGCGGCGTCCCCCCTTGCTGGTCTTGGGGTGGAGCTGGGGGAACTCACCCTCCCAGAAGCGCAGGATGTAAGCCTTGACCTCGAGGATCTCGGCCACCTCCCGGATGCTGTAATAGACCTTGGTCGGCAGGTTGGCCAGGACGGACGACTCGCCCTCCCGGCGCTCGTCAGCTTCGTTCTTCTTCATGACCGGCCTCGATATAAGCTACCATCTTGCCCTCCAGCTCCGCCCCCTCCCGGCGGTAGGAATGGAAAAGTTCGTCGCGGCAGCGGGTGCACAGCGGGGAGACGTGCACGTTCGTACCCTTCAGGCCCGCGGCCAGGAGCTGCCGCCGGTTCTCCGCTTTCAGGTCCACCAGCCAGCGGCCGTCCGGCCGTTCGGATTTGACCTCCGGCGGGAAACTTTCCGCCGCCTCCGGCCCCACCGGATAGCAATCCTTTTCGATGCAGGGGCCGATCACCGCCAGCAGGCCAGCCCGGTCGGCCCGGTAACGGGCCGCCATCTCCCCGGCGGCCTTTGTCAGGAATCCGCCGGCCGTGCCCCGCCAGCCGCAGTGGAACAGCCCCACCGCCGTTCCTCCGGGCAGGGCCAGGAAAACAGGCACGCAGTCGGCGGTGTGGATGGTCAGCGTCACCCCGGGTTCGCCCGTCATCAGGCCGTCCGCCCCCAGCCGGCTCGGGAAGAAATCCGCGAAACCCGGGCCGACATCGGCCGCCTTGGTGGAATGAGTCTGTTCGGTGACCACGGTCAGTTTCTCGGACGCCAGGCTTCTATAGACGGCCTCCTCGTCGATCGCCCGGCCGCCGTCCCTGACCACCAAGCCGTGGCGGACGCCGTGTTCCGCCAACAGGCCGAAGCGCATGACCGCCAGGCCGCCCTCCCTGTCCAGGAACCAGCCGGGACCGTTCACTCGGCCCTGGCCTCCCGGGCCATCAACTCGGCTATGGCCGACTTCGGGTTCTTGCCCCCGAACAGTATCTGATGCACCGCATTGGTGATCGGCATCTCAACCCCGTGATTCTCTGAAAGCTTTTGGGCCGATTCGGTGGTGGGAACGCCCTCGGCCACCATGGTCATGCCCCCCAGGACCTCCTCCAGCTCCCCCCCCAGGCCGACGGCATGGCCCACCTGCCAGTTGCGGCTCTGCCGGCTCATGCAGGTGGCGGCCAAATCCCCCAGCCCCGACAGGCCGAAAAAAGTCTCGCTCCTGGCGCCCATGGCCTGACCCAGCCTGGTGATCTCGGCCAGGCCGCGTGTCAGCAGGGCTCCCTTGGTGTTGGCCCCGAAGCCCAGCCCGTCCACCATCCCGGCGGCGATGGCGATGACGTTCTTCAGGGCGCCGCCCAGCTCCACGCCCGCCAGGTCTGGGCTGGTGTAAACCCGGTATTTCGGAGAGTGAAGCAGGCGCTGGGCATCCCTGGCGCTGTCCGGCCCGTCCCCGGCCACCACCGCCGTGGCCGGCATGCCCCGGGCTATCTCGGAGGCGATGTTGGGGCCGGACAGGGCCGCCAGCCTCGGAGACTTGCCGGAAAGGCTTTCCCCGATCACCTGCGACATCCGCAGCAGGCTGCCGTGCTCCAGGCCCTTGACGCAGGAGATCACCAGCATATCATGGCCCACGACCGGGAACGTTTTCAGGCACACCTCGCGGACCGTCTGCGAAGGCACGGCCAACAGGCAGGCACCGGCCCCGGCCAGCGCCGCCTCCAGATCGCTGGTCGCCCGGACACCGTCGGGCAGGGCCACCCCGGGAAGGAAGACGGCGTTCTCCCTCTTTCGCTCAAGGTCCCGGGCCAGCTCCGGCCGGTACTCCCACAGCCTGACGGAATGCCCCCGGCCGGCCAGCATCACCGCCAGGGTGGTGCCCCAGTTGCCGGCCCCGAGAATAGCTATATTAATGTAGTTTATTTGCGCCATTGCCGCCTTCCCTGGTATTCCGTTTCCGGAACAGTCTCGGCTCACTGCCCTGCAGCAGCCGGACGATGTTGGCCCGGTGGGTGACCAGAACCAGGATGGTCAAAAACCAGCCGACCGCCAGCACCGGGGTGAACGGGTATTTGCCTCGCAGGGCCAGCTCCACCGCCACCGAGATGGGAAAGGCGAAGGCGGCGGCGATGGATCCCAGCGACACCCATCCTGTGGCGCCAAGCACCGCGGCGAAAACGCCCAGGGCGGCCAGCACCGGCAGCGGGGCCAGGGCCAGCATGGCGCCGGAGGCCGTGGCCACCCCCTTCCCTCCCTTGAACCCGAGATAAGGCGTGAAGACGTGGCCCATGATCGCGGCCATGGCGACAAGAATATAGTACCATTCCCCGGAGACGGAGTACTCCGGCCACAGGGCCTTGGCCGCCAGCACCGGGCCGAAACCCTTGAGCGCGTCCAGCAGGTAGACCGCCAGTCCCGGGACCTTGCCCACCACCCTGAAAACGTTGGTGGCCCCAACGTTCCTGCTGCCGTGCTCCCTGATGTCGATGCCCCTGAGCAGACGGCCGGCCAGGTAACCGAAGGGCACGGCGCCTGTCAGGAAAGCCGCGGCGGCGAAAACGACCCGGTAAAGCGCGTCCATGGAGCGGAGTCATCCATGTTTCCGGTCTGGATATCCGGAATTGGGAAAGATATCGGTCACGCTCCGCCAGCCCGGTCGGCCCGGTACCTGGGCCGCTGGCCGAAGGCCAGGTAGCGGCGCTTCTGCCAGTCCTGGGGAGGCTGCGATTTACGGTAGAAGACCCTGATGGGCGAGCCCTTGATGCCCAGCCTCTCCCTCAGGCCGCCTATCAGATAGCGACGGTACGACTCGGGCAGCAGCTTGGGCTGGTTGGTCAGCACCTCGAACGCCGGCGGCTCGATGCCCGACTGCCTGATGGAATAGAGGACGACCTCCCTGCCCCGGGGGGCCGGCGGCTGGTTCTTGGAAACCGTCTCCTCGAAGGCGGCGGTCAACAGCTCCGGTTCGACCCTCTTCCGCCACTGGTGCCAGGCCGAGACGATCTCCTGCAGCAGGTGCGGGATGCCGAGGGCCTCGGGGGCGGTGGTGAAGACCGGCTCGGAGTGGGCCAGGAACGGCATCTCCCGGCGCAGCCATCCGATGAACTGCGCCTGGTTGTCGTCGGCCACCAGGTCCCACTTGTTCACCGCCGTCACCACCGCCCGGTCCGACGCCTCCAGCATGCCGGCCAGGGTCAGGTCCAGGTGCGACAGCCCCTGGCTGCCGTCGAGCACCAGCACGGCCACCTGGGCCCGCTCGATGGTCCTCTCGGTCCTGAGCCTGGTGTAGAACTCCAGGTCGTCGGTGGCCCGCGATTTCCTCCTGAGCCCGGCGGTGTCAATCAGCACCAGCCTGGTGTCCCGCCAGAGGAAGACCGTGTCCACCGCGTCCCGGGTGGTGCCGGGCTCGGAGTCGACGATCACCCTCTCCTGGCCGGTGATGGCGTTCACCAGCGACGACTTGCCGACGTTGGGCCTTCCCAGCAGGGCCACCCGTATGCCGCCGGCCTCCTCGGGCTCCCCCCCGGTTTCCGGAAGCTTTTCCAGCACCGCGTCCAGCAGGTCGCCGGAGCTGCGCCCCGAGGCCGCCGAGACCGGCACCGGCTCGCCCAGCCCCAGCTGGAAGAACTCGTAGACGTCCGGCTCGTCCCTGGCCGAATCCACCTTGTTGACGGCCAGCACCGCCGGCTTGCCGCTGCGCTGCACCAGCCTGGCGACCTGCCGGTCGATGTCGGTCAGCCCCTCCTTGGCGTCCACCGCCACCAGAAGAAGGTCGGACTCCACCACCGCCGCCTCCACCTGCCTCGCGATCGAGGCCTCCATCCGGTCCCGGCTGTGCGGCACCAGGCCGCCGGTGTCCACCAGGTAGAACCGTCGCCCGCTCCACTCGGCCTGGGCGTAATTGCGGTCCCGGGTGACGCCGGGCCGGTCGTCGACGATGGCCGCCCGCCTCCTGAGGATCCGGTTGAAGAGGGTGGACTTGCCGACGTTGGGCCGCCCGATGATGGCCACCACCGGAAGCATCATCGGAACGTCTCCAATGCTATATTAATATTGTTTTTCACCCGTATCGGTCCCTTCCGGCGCCCCTCACAGCCTGCCGGTCGCCCGGCCCCAGGCCAGGCCCAGCACCTCGTGGACCACCGTCTCCCAGACCTCTATGCCGACCGAGCTGGGAAAGAACTGCCCGGGGCTTCCCTTTTGCCCCCGCTTGACCATGAAGTTCGATGCGGCCGGAACCGGGTACATGCCCTGCTTGCGGAACAGGGCCATGGAGCGGGGCAGGTGGGCGGCCGAGGTCACCAGCACCAGCCTGTCGTCGCCCACCAACCGGCCGACCAGCCTCGCCTGTTCCCCGGTGTCCCGCGACTCGTCCTCGACGACGATGGCCGAGTCCGGCACCCCCAGCTCCCTGGCCAGCCCGGCCATGACCCCGGCTTCCGGCGCCGGGTCGTAGATCCGGCCGCCGGACAGCAGCAGCCTGGCGCCCGGCAGCTTCCGCCAGATCCTTATCCCCTCGGCCAGGCGGCAGACCGAGCTCTCGGTAAGCCTGGCGGTGGCCGAAAGCCGGGGATCGTCCCAGAAACCGCCGCCCAGCACCACCACCCATTTGACACCGGCCAGGTCAGCAGCCTCGGCCTGGGGACGGTAGCGGTATTCGATCCTCTCCAGGAAAGGCCGGCCGGTGAACCCGTAGCCGGAAAGCAGGATCAACCCCAGACCGGCGAGGGACAGGGCGCGGCCCGGGACCCGCCCCTTCTTCCTGCTTTGGAGCGCCAAGCCGATGACGATGAGGGCGAAGGCCAGGGGCAGCGGGTTGAAGAACGGGGAGATAATCTTCTTGAGGATGAACGTCATTTTCGATGAATCCGATGCTTCTAATTGCCTTCTTGAAAATCCGTTCAACCGTCGCGGCGGGCGGACGGCGACGCCTGGAGCAACCCCCTCCTCCGCCATTCCCGGTTCCAGAGGATCGCGCCCAGGCTGGCCAGGCCGCCGTGGACCATGCCGGCCAGCAGGTCGATGACGTAATGGTAGCCGCCGTAGACGGTGGACAGCAGCAGCAGCAGGGTCAGCAGGGTGAACAGTGGCGCCCAGCGCCGGGCGTAGCGCCACAGGAAGGCGCAGATCGAAACGGACACCGCCCCGTGGCCCGAGGGGAAGGCGCCGCCGGCGTAGGCGTTGTCGGCCAGCAGCCTGTTTATCTTCTCGGTGATCCAGCCGCCCTGGAGCATCAGGTCCGGGCAGGTGATGAAGCGCGGGCTGTGGGCCGGCAGCAGCATGAACCAGGCATAGGTCCCGTAGAGCCCGGCGATGACCACGAACTCGTAGTCCTGGTAATGCTTCCTGTCCCCCTTGAGGTACAGGACCAGGTACCCGGAGAACAGGATCAGGAAGAACGAGCAGTAGGAAAGCTGCATCAGGTCGGTAAGCCAGGGCCGGGCGAAACGCTGGAGGAAATCGGTGGGGTCGGCCCCGAACATCCACAGGTCGACGGCGTACAGCGTCCGGTCGATCTTCCAGGGGAAAACGGCGTGGACGAAGTCCCCGGCCCAGGCGTAGGCCAGCGGCAGGGCCAGCCCGATGTACCATTCCGAAAGGACGACCAGCCAGCGCCGGGGATATTTCACGGCCAGCCCCCTGACTGTAACCACCACCGCCAGCGCCAGCAGGTGCCGCGAGGAGACGGTTGCCCAGGAATCGATGTTGTCCCGGAAGACCACGGCCGCCACGGCCATGGCCAGCTGGTATCCGGCCACCAGCCAGTCCACCGGCCGCATCATCTGAACCAGCCTGGCGCCTACCCGGCCCATGACCCCAGCGTCCCGATCAAATCTTCCAGGCCGAAGGTCACCCTGGCCGGGGCCAGCAACTCCCTAATCTTCGCGTCCGCCATTCCGTCGATGAAAAGGCCTCGGCCGTTCAATGCGTTTCCCGGCAGGGCGTACAGGTCGCTTTTCGCTTCTTTTTCCAGGGCAGCGACGATGTCCCTGCCGGCCAGAAGGCCGCTTACCGTGACGCTGGAGCCGAACAGGCCGTTCTCCACCGATACGATCCGGATCCTCAATCCTTTGATCTTATTGAGCCTTTGGACGAAAGGTTCAAGTACCGGTTCAGCCAGCTTTCCGGTCACCACCACTATATTTCTATCCTTTTTCAGCTTAGGCGGCAGAGTTAAAGAACATTCTCGGAACCTTTCCAGGAAAAGCCTGCTCATGCCAACCCCGTTCTCCAGCTGGGGATAATCATCATACCAGATGGGCCCTGGCATGTCAAGCCCCGCAAGCATATACAGTTCATCCGAAAAGTAAAGAACGGTCCTGTTAAACCTTTTCCTGAAGGAAACCTGCCTTGGCTTGTGCTTGGCAATGATTTCTCTTGCATGGGGCCGGCTGACGGGTTTCAGCCTCGGCAATCCCCGGCGGTGCTTTGTCAGGCCTACCGGGACCACTGCTATGCTGGCCACCCCCGGATGCAAGCCGGCCAGATCGTCCACCGTCCCGTCCAGTATCCTTCCGTCATTGATCCCGGGGCAGAGCACTATCTGGGTGTGGATCCTTATCCCGTGGGACGCGAGGTCCCGCAGCAGCGGCATTATCGGCGCCGGACGCCCGGCTCCCAGCAGCCTGCGCCGCACCCCTTCGTCGGTGGCGTGGACCGACACGTAAAGGGGGCTCAGCCCCTGGGCGATCACCCTGTCCCGGTCGGCCCGGCTGAATCCGGTGAGGGTCAGGTAATTCCCGTGAAGGAAGGAAAGCCGGAAGTCCTCGTCCTTGAAGTACAGCGAGCGACGCAGCCCCTTGGGCATCTGGTCCACGAAGCAGAACAGGCACTTGTTGGCGCAGCGGCGGTAGCTGGGCTCTTCGAGCTCGATGCCCAGGTCCTTGTCCTGCTGTTTGCGCATCTCCCTTTGCAGCCGCCTGCCTCCACGGACGGCTAGGATGCTCAGATTTTCCTCGGCCGCGTGGAACCGCAGGTCGATCTGGTCGCGCACCCGGCTGCCGTTGACTGACAGGATGCTGTCGCCCGCCTTCAGCCCGGCCCTGTCGGCCAATGAATTCTTGATCACTGACTGGATCTTCATACAGAAAAGGGGAGATCCCGTCTCCCCTTCCGCAGTTTGTCTTTTGGTTTAAGAACGGCTATTTTACCGGCTTTACTTTGTCCTTAACCGCCAATTTGTTGCCCGGCACGGGCTTGATGACCCGGCAGACCGAGATGTTCTCCATCACCTTGGAGACCGCCAGCTCGGCCTTCTCGTAGATGTCGGTGTCCATCAGCTCCCCGGTGTCGGGGTTGCGTATCTCCCGCTCGCCCACCACCATGAAGCGGTCGCCGGCCTTGATCCCGCTTTTGTTCCCGATATTTATGTAGACCTCCCCGGTGGGCTCGATCTTCATTATCCTCGATATCAGCTCCGTCGGATGGGACGAGGGTTCTGCCAGCGCCTGGGCCCCGCCCTGCCCGGTGGGCAGCCCGCCCCGGAAAGCCCGCTTGATCTGGGCCACGTTCTCGATGAACATCTTGTTTCCCGGGTCCGCCTGCAGGGCCTTGTTGTACGCCAGCTCGGCCTGCTCGATCCGGCCCATGGCCTCCTGCCCCACTCCGATGTTGTGCCACAGGGCGGCGTCGTTCGGCGCCTGAGAAGCCGAGCGCTCCCAGATCTCCACCGCCCGCTGCCACTCGCCCTGCTTGGCGTAGGCCTGGCCCAGGTTCTTGGGATCGGCCTTCGAGGACAGCAGCCTCTTGGAAACGGTGACGTGGTGGGGGCTGATGTCCCCCACGAAGCCGGCGGTGACCCCGGTCAGGAGCTCGGCCAGCACCTCGTCGTCGCCCACCGTGTTCTTCTTCAGGGTCTTCTGGTAGCTCCTAGTGTGGGTCTGGCCGACCACCACCTGGCCGGAGGCGATGTCGATCATCCGGTAGTTGATTGAGACGGTGCCGCTCTTGTCGAA
>DHHE01000031.1:0-1307 GCA_002403115.1 bacterium UBP2_UBA4780
CTGAGCCCGGCATCTCGCCTTGCAGAGCTTGCCCTGAGTTGAATAATGTTGCCTGGCCAGTGAAGGGTTGAAGGGTGACGCTAGTTTCATCCCCTTCGCCTGCTTCCCTGCTTGCCCGTCTCAGGGCACCGCCTCAGCCTGCCGGGAGGGAAGAATCCTTCAACTCGCCAAGCACGGGGCAATCTCAGGATGACATTTCTCGGGATGACAGGATTCAAATGCCTCAGACCGCGGTGGTCCGGCGCTTGATCATCTGGTCCAGCTCCTCCACCGCCGGCGAGTAGTCCAGGGCGGTGTCCAGCGATATCTTCTTGTCCATGAAAAGCTGGAACAGCGACTGGTTCATGGTCTGCATGCCGTACTTGGTCCCGGCCTGCATCAGCGAGTAGATCTGGTGCACCTTGTCGTCGCGGATCAGGGCCTTGATGGCCGGGGTGCAGATCATGACCTCCAGGGCCAGGCACCTCCCCCCCCGGGTCATGGGCACCAGCTGCTGGGTCATCACCCCCTCCATCACGAAGGCCAGCTGGGCCCGCACCTGCGGCTGCTGGTAGGGCGGGAAGACGTCGATGATGCGGTGGATGGACTCCATGGCCGAGTTGGTGTGCAGTGTGGCGAAGGTCAGGTGGCCGGTCTCCGAGATGCGCAGGGCCGACTCGATGGTGGTCAGGTCGCGCATCTCGCCGATGAGCACCACGTCCGGGTCCTGGCGCAGGGCGTACTTCAGGGCGTTCTCGAAGCTCTTGGTGTCCGACTCCAGCTCCCGCTGGTTGACCACGCACTTCTTGTGGTGGTGCATGTACTCGATGGGGTCCTCCACCGTCAGGATGTGGCAGCGGCGCTCGGAGTTGATCTTGTCGATCATGGTGGCCAGGGTGGTGGACTTGCCCGACCCGGTGGGTCCGGTCACCAGCACCAGCCCCTTGGGCTTGTCCGAGAGTTCGGAGACGATGGGCGGCAGGCCCAGCTGCTGGAAGGTGCGTATCTCCCAGGGGATGGTGCGCAGGGCCAGGGCCACCCCGCCCCGCTGCAGGAAGACGTTTCCCCGGAAACGGGACAGCCCGGTGATGCCGATGGACAGGTCCAGCTCCTTCTCCATCTCGAATCGCTTCTTCCTCTGGTCGGTGAGGATGCTGTAGGCCAGCTGCTCGGTCAGCTGCGGGGTCATGATCTCGTGGTTGGACTGGATCAGCTCCCCGTCGATGCGGAAAACCGGCGGCACGCCGGCCGTCAGGTGGAGGTCGGTGGCCTTCTTCTGGACCAGCTCTTCCAGCAGCTGCTGCAGGGTGATCATCTCGTATCTCCTC
>DHHE01000031.1:1341-8153 GCA_002403115.1 bacterium UBP2_UBA4780
AGTGTCAGCCCTCGGCCGTCTCCCGGATCATCTCCTCGACCGTGGTCATCCCCTGCTTGACCTTGCCCCAGGCGTCCATCCGCAGGGTGAGCATCCCCTGCTCCACCGCCTTGGCCCGGATGGTGGTCACCGCCTGCTTGGTCAGGATCATGTCCCGGATATCCGGGGAGATGGGCATCACCTCGTACAGCCCCACCCGTCCCTTGTACCCGGTGCCGCTGCAGGCCGGGCAGCCCTTGCCCTTGTGGAACACCACCCCGCTGATGTCCCCGTCCGAAAACCCCATGTCCAGAAGCGACTGGGGATTGACCTGGACCGGCTGTTTGCACTGCTTGCAGATGCGGCGCACCAGGCGCTGGGCCTGGATCAGGAGGCACGAGGAGGACACCAGGAAGGGCTCGATGCCCATGTCTATCAGCCGGCTGATGGACGACGGCGCGTCGTTGGTGTGCAGGGTGGACAGCACCAGGTGGCCGGTCAGGGCCGCCCGGACCGCGATCTCGGCCGTCGGCCCGTCCCGGATCTCCCCCAGCATGATGATGTTGGGCGCCTGCCGCAGCATGGCCCTCAGGGCCGCCCCGAAGGTCAGCCCGATCTGGGGCTCGGCCTGGATCTGGTTCACGCCCTTGAGGTTGTACTCGATGGGGTCCTCCACCGTCAGGATGTGGCGGTCGGTGGTGTTCAGCTGGGACAGGGCCGAGTACAGGGTGGTGGTCTTGCCGCTTCCGGTGGGGCCGGTTATCAGCAGGATGCCGTAGGGGGCGTGGATGGCCTTCATGAAGTTGCGCAGGGCCAGCTCGGTGAAGCCGAAGTTGGCCAGGTCCAGCGTCAGGGAGCTGGCGTCCAGGATGCGCATCACCACCTTCTCGCCGAACAGCACCGGCAGGGTCGACACCCGGAGGTCGATCTTCTTGCCCAGCACCTTGAGGGCGATGCGGCCGTCCTGGGGCTTGCGGCGCTCGGTGACGTTGAGCTTGGACATCACCTTGATGCGGGCCACCAGCGAGGCCTTCATCCTCAGCGGCGGCTCCATCAGGGTCTGCAGGACGCCGTCCTGCCTGAGGCGCACCCGGAACAGCTTCTCGTAGGGCTCGATGTGGATGTCCGAGGCCGCCCGGCGCACCGCCTCGGTCATGATGTAGTTGACCATCTTGACCACCGGGGTGGCCTGGCCCGCCTGCTGAAGCTGGGCGATGTCCACGTCCTCCTCGACGTCGCCCTCGTCCACCCACTCCATATCCATCCCCTCGCCGCCCTCGGCCAGGTCCGCCGCCGGCAGCTCCTCCAGGCCCTGGTCCCCGATATGGCTCAGGCCGCCGGCCGTCTCCGAGATCACCGACAGGTCCTTGCCCAGCGGGTAGTGCTGCTCCAGTATCTTCTTGACGGCGTTGTAGCCGGCGGCCACCGGCTTGACCTCCAGGCCGGTGAGGAACTTGATGTCCTCCAGGGCGAAGATGTCCGAGGGGTCGACCATGGCCACCGTCAGGCTGCGGCCCAGGCGCTTGATGGGCACCGCCATGAACTTGTTGGCCACGTCGGCCTTGACCAGCTTGACCACCGCCGGCTCCACTTGGAAGCTGGAGAGGTCCATCGAGGGCACGTTGAACTGGCGGGAGAGGAACTGGGTCATGACGTTCTCGGTGACCATGCCCAGCCGCACCAGGGTGGCCGCCTGGGGCTCGGCCGCCGTCTTCTGCTCCAGCACCGCCTTGTCGTGCTGGGCCTTGGTCAGAAGGCCCATCTTCATCAGCATCTCGGACAGGTTCTGCGCCATGCTCAGTCCTCGGCCACCGTTTCCTTGATGACCTCCTCGATGGTGGTCAGCCCCTTGCCCACCTTGATGATGCCGTCCCGCCGCAGGCTGGACATGCCCTCGGCCACCGCCTTCTTCTCCAGCTGGTCGGTGGGGGCCCTCTCCAGTATCATGTCGCGGACGGCCGGGCTGACGGGCAGTATCTCGTAGAGCCCCAGCCGGCCCTTGTATCCGGTGTTGCGGCACTCGGAGCAGCCGCGGCCCCGGAAGAACTTCATGGTGCGGAAGTCGACGTGCTTGCCGATGAACTCGGCCGCCAGCTTCTCGTCCGGCCGGTGCTCCTCCTTGCAGAAGGGGCAGATCTTCCTCACCAGCCTCTGTGACTCCACGCCCAGCAGGGACGAGGCGATCATGAACGGCTCCACCCCCATGTCCACCATCCGGGTGATGGTCAGGGCGGCGCTGTTGGTGTGGACGCTGGACATCACCAGGTGGCCGGTCAGCGATGAGCGGATGGCGATCTCGGCCGTCTCCTTGTCGCGGATCTCGCCCACCATGATGATGTTGGGGTCCTGCCGGAGGAAGGCCTTGAGGGCGGCGCCGAAGGTGGTGCCGCCGTCCTCCTTGACCGGCACCTGGTTGACGCCCACCAGGCTGTACTCCACCGGCTCCTCGGCGGTCATGATGTTGGTGTCCGGCTTGTTGATGTACTCGATGCAGGCGTAGAGGGTGGTGGTCTTGCCGCAGCCGGTGGGGCCGGTCACCAGCACGATGCCGAAAGGGGTGGTGATGGCCTTGACCAGGTGCTTCAGCGGCTCCTCCTCGAATCCCAGGTCCTTGAAGTCGAAGGAGACGTTGCTCCGGTCCAGGATGCGCATGGCCACCTTCTCCCCGAAGGCGGTCGGGACGATGGACACCCGGATGTCGATGGGCTTTCCCTGGAGCACCATCCGGATGCGGCCGTCCTGGGGCAGGCGCTTCTCCTCGACCTTGAGCTTGGAGATGATCTTGGTGCGGGCCACCAGCGAGGTCTTCATCCGCAGGGGCGGGTTCATGATCTCGTGGAGCACCCCGTCGACCGACATCCGCACCCGGATCTCCTTCTCGTAGGGCTCGATGTGGATGTCGGTGGCCTTGCGCATGACCGCCTCGGCGATCAGCTTGTTCACCAGCTTGGCGGCCGGGCTGTTCTCGATGGCGGCCGCCATCTCCGAGGCGGCGTCCCCCTGTTCCTCCTTCTCCTCCTCCAGCACCTCCAGCCCGGACTCGTCCCCGGCCTCCATGGCCTCGTCCAGGGACTTCATCATGTCCTCCAGCATCCCGGCCGTTCCGTACTGCTTGTCGATGGTCGTCCAGATGGCCCCCTCCGAGGCCACCACCGGGCGGACGTCGAAGCCGGTGGAGAACTTGATGTCGTCCATGGCCAGGACGTCGTTGGGGTTGACCATGGCCACGGTCAGCACCCGGCCCAGCCGGGTCAGGGGGATGACCCCGTACTTCTGGGCGATGTGGGGCGGTATCAGCTTGATGGTGCCGCCGTCGATCTTGTACTCGCCCAGGTTGACCGAGGGCACGTTGAACTGCTTGGAGAGGAACTGGACGATCTCGTCCTCGGAGATGAAGCCCAGCTTCACCAGGATGGAGCCCAGGCGGCCGCTGGAGTTCTGCTGCTCCTTGAGGGCCTTGTCCAGCTGCTCTCCGGAGATGAGCCCGGCCTTGAGCAGCATGTCGCCGATCTTGATGGCCATGGGTCAGCAAAAGCTAGTTGCGAATTGCGATGTACGTCACTCAGTCCACCACCGTCTTGGCGATGACCGCCTCCAGGGTGGTGATCCCGGCCCGCACCTTGTCCAGCCCGTCCTCCCGCAGCAGCTTCACCCCCTCCTTGACCGCCACCTGGCGGATCTCGTCCGAGGTGGCCCGGGCCAGGATGGCCGCCCTTATCCCCGGGGTCACCGGCAGGATCTCGAACAGGCCCACCCGGCCCTTGTAGCCGGTGCGGTTGCACTCCATGCATCCGGCCCCCTTGTACATGGTGGCCCCGGCCAGCAACTGCGGGTCGACCCCCATCTTGACGATGGCGTCCGGGGACAGCTCGTCTGGCTGCTTGCAGTGGGGGCAGATGGTCCGCACCAGGCGCTGGGCCTCGATCATGATGACGGTGGCCGCTATCAGGAAGGTGGGGATCTCCATCTCGATCAGCCGGTTGAGGGTGCTGGGGGCGTCGTTGGTGTGCAGGGTGGACAGCACCAGGTGCCCGGTCATGGCCGCCTCCATGGCGATCTGGCCGGTCTCCCGGTCCCGGATCTCGCCCACCAGCACGATGTTGGGGTCCTGCCTCAGGAAGGCCTTGAGGGCCTTGGCGAAGGTGTAGCCGATCTCGTTGTGGACGTTGACCTGGTTGATGCCCATGATGTCGTACTCCACCGGGTCCTCGGCGGTGCTGATGTTGACCTTGGGCGTGTTCAGCCGGCTGATGCACGAGTAGAGGGTGTTGGTCTTGCCCGAGCCGGTGGGCCCCGTGATCAGCACCATGCCCTGGGGCCGGGCGATGGCCGCAAGGAGGTTCTCCAGGGGCTTGCCCTGCAGGCCCAGCTTGGTCAGGTCGCCGGAGAGGCCCGACTGGCGCAGGATGCGGACGCAGATCTTCTCGCCGTGCTTGATGGGCAGGGTGGAGACGCGGAAGTCGACGGCCTGCTCGCCGGACTTGACCGAGAACCGCCCGTCCTGGGGCAGCCGCCGCTCGGTGAGGTTGAGCCTGGAGAGGACCTTGATGCGCGAGGCCACCGCGGCCGCGATCCTCTTGGGCGGGGACATGGTCTCCTGGAGCACGCCGTCGATGCGGAAGCGGACCCGGAGCACCTTCTCGTAGGGCTCGATGTGGATGTCGGAGGCCCCGCGCTTGATGGCGTCGAAGATCATGCTGTTGACCAGCTTGACCACCGGGGCGGCGTCGATGTCGGCCTGGGTGACCACCTGGTCGTCCTGCTTTTCGACGAACTCCACCTCGCCCTCCTCATCCTGGACCGCCTTCATGGCCTCGGTCAGCCCGGCCGAGGCGGCGTAGAGCTTGTCCACCGCCCGGGCGATGGCCGTCTCCACGCAGACCACCGGCTTCACCTCCAGCCCGGTCAGGAACTGGATGTTGTCGATGGTGAAGACGTCGGCCGGGTTGGACATGGCCAGCTTCAGGATGCGCCCGGTCTTGGATACCGGGACGATCTGGAACTTGTGGGCCATCTCGTGCGGGATCAGCTTCAGGGTCTGGGGATCGATCTCCAGGTTGGAGAGGTTGATGGTGGGCACGTTGTACTGCTTGCCCAGCGCCTCGGTGATGCTCTCCTCGGAGATGAACTTCAGCTTGATCAGGCACGACCCCAGGCGCTCGCCGGAGTTCTTCTGCTCTGCCAGGGCCGCGTCCAGCTGCTGCTGGGTGATCATTTTGTTCTGCAGCAGGAAATCGCCCAACTTCAACGCCATAAACCTTTCCTCCCCTTAGTTTTACTATATCATACGCCGCGGGGCTTGTCAAGGGTAAATCTTGGCCGCTTGAAAAAATCCGCGCCGGCCCGGGTCGGGGCCGATGCCCGTCACCTTTCGACCACCACGTGCTGCCTCAGCTGCTCCAGCTTCTTGGGGCCGATGCCCTTGACCCGGCCCAGCTGCTCGACGCTGGTGAAGCCGCCCTTGGCGCTCCGGTATTCCAGGATCCTCTTGGCCATCGAGGGGCCGATGTGGGGCAGGCTCTCCAGGGCCCTCTGCCCGGCGGTGTTGATGTTGACCGGGGCGGCCGGCGCCTTCTTGGGCGGTGCTTTCCGCTGTTGGTCCGGCCGCCGGTCCCCGGCCAGCAGGGAATCGGAACTGTCCGAGTCCAGGCTGTCGGCCAGCGGGGCCGGCAAGACGGCCGTCTGCGCCGTCAGCCCCGGTGCGAAGCCCGGGTGCCCCCGCTTGTACAGGATCATCCCGCTGCCCGCCGCCAGGCTGGCGCCCAGGAAGACGATGACGATCTTCTCCTCCTTGGTGAGGCCGAGCATGATTGAATCTATCTCCGTTTTGTTCGAGCGCCGCACCCGGGCGGCGTCAGAACTGGATGTCCACCGAGGCGTTGAGGCTGAAGCGCCGCCAGTTGTTGACCGACGATATCCTGTCGTTGTTGAAGCCGTACTCCATGGCCAGGTTGCCCTTGATGCTGCGGGAGAACAGGTAGCTGGCGCTGGGGGCCACCGAGAATTCCTGGGTCTGGCGCGAGGCCTCCATCTCCCGGGAGCCCGGCGAGTTGCTCTTCATCTCGCTCTGGGTGTACTCGGCCCGCAGGGACGTGCTGAGCGAGCTGGTGAAGCGGAAACGCCTCTTTCCCAGCCTGCCCAGGTTGATGACCAGGCCCTTGGGGGCGCTGAAGGAGTAGGACATGCTGGTGGAAAGCTTGCGGCTGGTGGAAAGCTTGCGGAAGATGCCGTCGGGGTATCTCTGGTTCGGCTCTCTGGTTTCATCCAGCGAGTACTCGGCCGAGAGGTCGGAGCTTATCTGATTCTTCCAGCGCCCGTTCCACGAGGCGCCCAGCCGGTGGCTGGTTCCCTTGCCCATGAGGCCGCGGTCCTGCTGCCAGGTGCTATCCGCGGTCTGGCGGTAGTTGGCCGAGACGCTGGAGCTGGACATGGCCCTTCTCCAGAAGCCCAGCCTCTCCAGGGAGCCCAGGGTGCCCCGGACATCAGGCCAGGTGAGGGTTCTCCGGCTGCTGCTGATCCCGCCGGAGGTCCTCCACTCGTCGCCCAGCCTCCAGGCCATGTCCAGGTTCAGCCGGCCCAGGGTGGCCTGGGTGCTGGCCGAGTAGTTGTTGCCCCGGCTGTTCTGGTCGGAGCCCGCCTGCCGGTAACGCGAGATCCCCTCCGGCTCCCTCTGCCATCCGATCTGGTAAAGCAGGCCGGGCCGGCGCAGCAGGCCGGAGGACTGGTTGGACTTGGACTGGGAGAACTCCAGCGACACCCCGTTCCAGCGCTTGAAGAACTTCTCCATCTGGATGGCCAGCCATCGCGGGCTGCCGGCCTCGGCCGAGGTGTCC
>DHHE01000031.1:8167-17967 GCA_002403115.1 bacterium UBP2_UBA4780
TGTTGGCGTTGGAGGTGGCCATGACGTCCACCGAGTCGGCCCCGGCCTCCCCGCCGTACATCTGGTGGCCCTCCTGGTACTGGACGGAGTAGGAGACGGACGGCTGGACCACCTTCAGCCATTTGATGTTGGCCCGGTAATCGACCCGCTGGTTGCGCCCGACCTCCGAGCCCAGGCCCAGCTTCCCGGCCCAGTAGCCGGCCATCCGCTTCTGCAGCAGGTTGCGCTGGGTGCCCAGGGCGTATGTCAGCTGGTCCACCGGCTGCCAGCCGAGCTGGGCCTGGGCGGCGCGGGACCGGCCGCTGCCCGAGGTGGTCACCACGTTGGCCAGCTTGTCCCATCGCCAGATCCGGGATTGGGAGCTGTTCCAGTCCCAGGAGAGGCTGGACGGCAGGTACGAGACCTTGAAGCCCCGGTAGATCTTCAGTTCGCGGCGCGCCGCCGGGCTCCAGCGGTATCCCAGTCCCATGGACAGGGTGGTGTTGGTGTCCGACGAGTTGGGGTCGTTGCCGGTGCGCCGGCTCCAGCTGACGCTGGGCGAAAGCCGGTCCACCGTCAGGTTGGTGAGCCAGTAAGCCGACAGCCTCTTGGAGATGGATGCCCCGGCGTTGAGGCTGCGCGAACGCGAGGCCTCGTCCCGACTCTCCTCCGTGGTCAGACGGATGTCCTCCCGGCCGAACTCCGGGTAGCTGTTGCCGGCCGAGTAGCCGTAGGTGACGGGCAGGGACAGGCCCGCCCTCTCCAGGAAGAACTTGTGGAGCCTGAGGGTGCCGCCCACCCCGTAGCTCTGGCTGCGGCTGCCCGATGTCGGCGGCCGCTCGTTGATGGTGTAGAAATGGCTGCCCCGGTCGCTGTAGCTGAGGTTGATGTCCATCAGGTCGGCGAAGCCCAGGTCCATCCTGGTGACCACGGCCGTGCCCCCGTCGCGCCGGACGTCGTCCAGCCTCAGGTCGTCGAACCAGACCTCGACGCCGTCCTCGGCCGAGACCGTCTCCTCGGCCCTCATCCCCAGGGCCACCCGGTAGAGCTGGGTGAGGTTGGGGCTGCCCCGCATGCCGTAATTCCCCTGCCAGACCTCGGCCTGTCCCGAGTCCCGGGGCAGTTTCTTGAGGTCGCTGAAGCGGTCCAGCTCGATGGACGCGTCCCGCCAGGAGGCCGACAGCGGCTCCCGGTACTCGTAATAGCTGTTGCTGTCGTTGGCTATCAGCCTCACGAAGAAGGACCCCCTGACGGCCCGCCCGTGGTTGCGGGCGTAGATCTTCATGGCCCGGTAGCCTGTGTAGTTCCTCTCGCCGTCGCGCAGGCTGCGCCGGGCGCTGGCGGTATGGCCGGAATCCAGCCGGGCGATCTTGTAGACCAGGCTCTGCTCGAACTTGACCCGGCCCTGCTCGTCCTTGTCTGGGATGTAGGGCGGGTTCTGGGAGTAGTCGGCGTCGTCCCGGTTGTTCTTGACGCTGACGTCGAACCGCTCGCCGGGCTGGACCGGATTGGCCGAATCCGGGGTGCCCACCCCCTGCGACAGCCAGCGGTTGCCGCTGACCTCCACCAGGGCCAGCTCCACGTCGCCGGCCGAGGCGAAGCCGTCCACCCAGATCCGGGCGTAGACCATGTTGTTCCAGTCCCCCCGGGCGATGTTCCCCACCTGCCGGGCGCTGTCCAGGACGATGGTGAGTTTCTGCCATCCCGTCCCGGAGACGTCGAAGCTGAAGGTGTGGTAGTCGTTCTTGACCGAGCCGTACGGCGCCCCCAGCAGCTTGCCGGTAAGCAGCAGGTCCTCGGTGTCGTAGCGCCCATTGCCCTCGGTGCCGTTCATCCGGGTGGAGTCGTCCCGGTTGAAGTCGTCGTTGCCGTCGTCTTGGGAGCCCGGGCTCCAGGAGGCGTCGGCCCCCTTCACCCCGTCGATGCCGACGTCGTTGGCGTCGGTGGACACCTGCTCGCCGGCCGGGCTCAGGGGCTCGCCGTTGACGATGCCGTCCGGCCCCGCCAGCTGGCCGGCGGCGTTCCGCCGGGCCTGGTCCTCGTGGATGATCTTGCCGATGTCGATGTTCAGCCTCCCCTGGCCGGCCTTGACCCAGACGTTGAGCAGTCGGCGCTCGGTGAAATCCAGCCCGGTCTTGCTGAGCACGGTGGTGACGCCGGCCCAGGAGGCCGTCGTCGCGGACGTGTCAGGCTCGATGTGCATCTTGAGGGTGGTCACCTGCTGGGAGCGCTCGTTGGGGTCGGTGAGGTTGGGGTTGAGCTCCCCCTGGGTCACCCGGTTCCTGGGGTTGTACCAGTAGAACCTCCGGGCCAGCTGCTCGGCCTGCTTGCCCTCCGGCACGCCGGAGCTCAGCCAGCTGAGCCGCGAAAGCGAAAGCTCGTCCGAAAGCTTGGCCCCCTCCATGTCGTCCACGTAGACGTGACCCTTGGTGTTGGGGTTGGGGAAGTTGGCGGCTATCTCCCCGGCGAACCTCAGGCTGGATGGCGACTCGGTCTCCACCCCGGGCAGGGCGTCGGCCAGACGGGTGAAAAGCTCGGGCCTGGCCTGGAAGGACCCGTCGGCGGCGGCCACGATGATCCGCCTCGGCTCCTCGCCCAGGCGCGGCTTGTCCTCGGGGGTCCGCTCGCTGCGGTACATCCAGGTGGCCCCCAGGTGCGAGGCCTCGCCGAACTTGTAGATGCCGCGCACCCCGGCCAGGGTCTTGGAGCCCAGGGCGAAGACGGGGTAGTACTGGTAGTCTATCTTGAGCTGGGCGCCGGGCCGGTTGATCTTGTCGCTGGCCCCCGGGGTGAAGGTGATCATCCCGGTGTCGTAGTCCAGCTGGAACTCACCGTCGCTCAACTGGCTCCCGTCGACGTAGACCTTGACGCTGCCCTCGATGATCCGGCCCGGGGACCGGATGTTGAAGATGGCGGTGGCCGTCAGGTAGCTGATCGAGATCCGGTACTTGGCGTCGCCCGGCTCGGGGTCGGCCTTGGTGTAAACCGCCATGTTGGTGTCGGTGATCAGGTTCCTCATGGCGAAGGGCTGGAGGTGGGGGAAGTAGAAGAAGCCCTCGTCCCCCAGCCGCAGCTGCTCGGGGTCCACCTCCCCGTTGTCGTCGGCGTCCAGGCCCAGGGCGTGGATGAAGGTCGGCTTCCCTGGCATCAGGGTGTCACGGTCCAGGTAGACGTTGCTCCCGGTCTCCCGGAATATCCTGACCCTCAGGCTGGACTGGATGATCTGCGGCTTGCGCAGGTCGTAGAACCGGCGCTCCTCGTAGTTCCAGCTGTAGCCGTTGATGCTGTCGGACGGCTGCGGGTTGCTCCGCTTGATGACCGCCAGGTTCGGATTGGCGTGCAGGCCGGCATAGAAAGCGGTGGAGTCGGGATAGTAGCGCACCCCGTATCCGGCGTTGTATATCTTCAGGGACACGGCCAGGAGGTGGCTGCGGTCCAGGCTGTGCCGGGTGTACAGAATCCCGTTTTTGCGGTCGTCCAGCACGTAATCGGTGGCGTTCTGCTTGAGCATGATCGGGGTGGTGCCGCTGCCGACAGTGTCCACCCGGCCGGGGTCGATTCCGAAGTCCCTCCAGCTGTTGTCCAGCAGCCAGGCGCTGATGGCCTGGCTGGCCTGGGTATGGTCGTTGACGTACACCTGGTAGTCCATTATGGAATCGCCCGGGGCCAGCGGCAGCCGGAAGAAGCGGTGCTTGATGTACTGGTAGTCGTAGAGGTCGAAGGTGTCCTTCTGGTTCTGGCCGGAGAAGCTTTCGCTCTGGCTCTGCCCCTCGTCCTTGCTGGCGATGGCCGAGATCTCCAGGCCGCCCAGCCGGGCCACCCCCTTGACCCCGAACAGGCCCTTGTGCACCGTGGTCAGCCCGCCCACCAGGGAGGACCCCTGGATGGAGAACTCGGTGTCCCCGGCCTCCAGGGTCTCGATGATCTCGTCCTCCTTGCCCTCGTAGCGCAGGTTGACCTTGCTCTTCTTGTCGATGTCGGCCCGGCTGTCGTGGTCGATCATCACGTGCACCCGGTCGCCGATCACCCCCTCCAGGTTGATGCGCTGCTCCTGCTTGATCTTCAGGTCGAAGTTGCTGCGGGCCCGCTCCAGCTCCGAGGTGCTGACGCTGTTGGGGTAGACGGTCTGCTCCCCGCCGATGGAGATCATCTGGTTGCCGTTGATCTTGACCTGGGCCCCGGAGCCCAGCAACTTGTCCAGCCCGGGCAGCGGCACCGAGATGTCGGGGATCAGCCCCTCGCCGGTCCTGGCCTCGGCCGGCTTGGAGAGGAAGTCGTAGCTGCTGGCCCGCCACAGCGCCTCCAGCGACTCGTCGCGCTGGCGCTGCCAGTGGCCGTCCAGGCTGCGGTAGCGCAGGTCGAAGGCGATCCCCTGGGCCAGCCGCTGCTCCATCATCAGGTCCAGGTCCGGATCGTAGCTGTAGCTGGAGGTCCGGGCCTGGGCGTCCCTCCCGGCCACCGTCCCGGCCAGGGAGTCCATGGGCCCGAACGGCTGTCCGGCGGCGGCTCCGGCCAGGGCCAGGAGCAGCGCCAGCGCCGCCAGGCTGTTTATCTTCGTCCCGGGAATCGTCATGGCGTTAGTTTATCACACCCTCCAGGCTATGGCAACAGAATATTCTTGATATTTCCGCGGAATAAGGTTAATATTATCGCAGATGACAACGCTTCACAAGCCTTTGATGCGGATACTGGACAGGTACATCCTCCGCGAGCACCTGGCGCCGTTCCTGCTGGCACTGTCGGTGCTGACCTTCATCCTGCTCATGGACCGGCTGTTCCAGCTCATCAGCCTGTTCGTCAACAAGAAGGTCCCCCTGCACACCGTCCTGGAGCTTTTCGTGCTGGGCCTGCCAAACCTGGTGGTCCTGACCGTGCCCATGGCGGTGCTGGTGGCGGTGCTGATGACCTTCGGCCGCCTCACCCAGGACAACGAGTTCACCGCCCTGCGCTCCAGCGGCGTCTCCCTGGCCCGCCTGCTGGCCGCCCCCGGGGCGGCCTCGGTCCTGCTGTGCCTGGGCCTCTTCCTGTTCTCGGACCGGTTGATGCCCGAGGCCAACCACGCCTTCAAGAACCTCCTGATGGACATCCACCAGGCCAAGCCGGCCATCAATCTGCGGGAGAACACCTTCATCAGCGACTTCCCGGGATACAGCATCCTGGTAAGGCGGGTGGACGACGCCAAATCCCAGCTCCACGACATCACCATCTACGAGCAGGGCACCGGACCGACCCCCCGGGCCATCATCGCCGAGAAGGGCGTCATGACCCCAATACCCGAGATGCAGGTCCTGAGGCTGGACCTCTCCCGGGGAGAGATACACGAGGTTGACGCCACCGATCCCGGGCGCTACCACCGGATGAGCTTCGCCCGCCACACCATCAACCTGCCGCTGGACGAGCGCATCCAGCACCAGGTGCGCACCCACCGCGGCGACCGGGAGATGTCCATCTCCATGATGCGCCGGGCCATCTCCGGCATCGACAGCCAGCTGGTTCCGCTCAGGGACCAACGGGCCGCCGCCGGGGGACTGCCCGAATGGCAGCGCCAGCAGATGGACCAGGACATCGGGAACCGGTCCCGCCAGATCCGCAGCCTGGAGGTGGAGATCCAGAAGAAGCTGGCCATCCCGGTGGCCTGCGTCGTCTTCGTCCTGCTGGGCGCCTCGCTGGGAACCCTGACCCGCCGCGGGGGGCTGGGCGTCAGCGCCGGGCTTTCGCTGGCGTTCTTCCTGCTTTACTGGGTCTTCCTCATCGGGGGCGAGGAGCTGGCCGACCGGAACTTCGTGTCCCCGGCCCTGGCCATGTGGGCGGCCAACATCCTGCTGGGCGCCTGCGGCCTGGCCCTGACCCTGGTCCAGCATTTCGAAATCCGCTCCCTGCCCCCCAGAGCCGCCAGGGCCGCCGTCCGCCGGAAGGAGTCGCCGTGAGGCTGCTCGACCGCTATCTTCTGTCCGAGTTCACCAAGGCCCTGCTGTTCAGCCTGCTGGCCTTCCTGATGATCTTCATCCTGGTCGACGTCTTCGAGAAGCTGTCGTTCCTGATCGACCACAAGGTGTCCCTTCCCCTGGCCGCACTGTTCTACCTGTACCAGGTGCCGTTCTTCACGGTGCTGGTGACTCCGGTGGCCATGCTGCTGGCCAGCATGGCCACCACCGGCGCCATGGCCCGCCACAACGAGCTGATCTCCATGAAGGCGGCCGGACTCCACCTCTACCGCATATTCCTCCCCCTGTTCCTGCTGGGCCTGGGCGTCAGCCTGGCCGCCCTGGCGGTGGGCGAGGCCCTGATCCCCCACACCAACCGCCTCAAGGGCGAGTTGGAGCGCCGCCGCATCCGGCAGGAGCCCCGGGTGGACCGGGACGTCCGGCTCAATTTCCTCTACGACGGGGCGCTGGGCCGGCAGTACTACATCAAGCGCCTGGACGCGGCCCGGGGGGTGATGGACTCGGTCAGCCTGCTGCAGCTCGACCCCGGCCACAACATCGTGCTGAGGATCGACGCCCGGCAGGGTCTGTGGAGCCAGGGGCGCTGGGTGCTCTCGGGCGTCATCCGGCGCAGCTTCGGCCCCGACGGCTCCGAGCAGGCCGACAGCCTGGCCACCCTGGTTTTGGAGGGCTGCCCCGAGACCCCGGGCGATTTCGTGGAGCGGGTGCTGCTTCCCGACGAGATGGGTTTCTTCGATCTCCGGCGCTACATCGACCGCATCCGCCGGTCCGGCGGCGATGTCAGGCGCCCGGTGGTCGAACTCTACCTCAAGCTGGCCTTCCCCTTCGCCAACCTCATCATCCTGCTCTTCGGGCTGCCCATCATGGCCAACGCCAGGCGCAGCGGGGCCTCGCTCACCTTCGCCGTCTCCATGCTGATCTGCTTCGCCTTCTGGGGCATCCTGCAGACAGGCCGGGCCCTGGGGCACGACGGATCCATCTCCCCGATAGCGGCCGCCTGGCTCCCCAACCTGGTGTTCGGGCTGGCCGGAGCCTACCTCCTCCACCGGGCCCCCAAGTAGTCCCGTTCAAAGAACCCCTTCGCTGCAATACGGGAAAATAAAAAGACGCCCGGACGAAGGCCGTCCCCCGGGAGCGGAAGCGCTCCCGGGGCATCGTTTTTTATTCACGATGCCGGGGACGACCAACGTTCAGGCGTCTGCTAGTTCGGCTCCCTTTTTGTTCCGAAGTCGGCGGGTCCGCCTCGGCGGCGAACCCGCCCTTCTTGTCTTCTTAAATTCCCGGTTTCCTGTCTTCGGTCGCCTAGGTCCCCATCTCCCACGAGGCCAGGTACTTTTTCTGCTCCGGGGTCAAGACGTCGAGCTTCACCCCCATGGCCTTGAGCTTGAGCGAGGCGATCTGCTGGTCGATCTCCTGGGGCAGGGAGTAGACCTTCTTGGCGAAGCCGCGCCCCTTCTTCACCAGGATCTCGGCCGCCAGCGACTGGTTGGCGAAGCTCATGTCCATCACCGAGGCCGGGTGCCCCTCGGCCGCCGCCAGGTTTATCAGCCGCCCGTCGCCCAGGATGCAGACCTTGCGGCCCCCGGGCAGGGTGAACTCCTCGACGAACTCGCGGACCTCGCGGCGCGACTTGGCCATCTTGCGCAGGCCGGCCAGGTCCAGCTCAACGTTGAAATGCCCTGAGTTGGCCACGATGGCCCCGTCCTTCATCAGCCGGAAGTGCTCCGGGCGGATGACGTTGATGTCCCCGGTGACGGTGATGAAGATGTCGCCTATCCTGGCCGCCTCCCTCATGGGCATCACCCGGAAGCCCTCCATCACCGCCTCCAGCGCCTTGACCGGGTCGATCTCGGTGACGACGGTGTTGGCCCCCATGCCCCGGGCCCTCATCGCCAGACCCCGGCCGCACCAGCCGTATCCGGCCACCACCACTATCGATCCCGCCAGCAGGATGTTGGTGGCCCGCAGCACCCCGTCCAGCGTGCTCTGTCCGGTGCCGTAGCGGTTGTCGAACATGAACTTGGTCTGGGAGTCGTTGACGGCGATCACCGGGAAGGCCAGGCTGCCGGCCTTCTCCATGCTGCGCAGCCTGATGACCCCGGTGGTGGTCTCCTCGGTCCCGCCCAAGATGTTCCTGATGAGGTCGCGGCGCTTGGTGTGCAGCTCGCTCACCAGGTCGGCCCCGTCGTCCATGGTGACGTTGGGCCTCTGGTCCAACGCGGCGTTGATGTGCCGGTAGTAGAGGTCGTGGCTCTCGCCCTTGACGGCGAAGGTCTGGACCCCGTAGTGCTTTACCAGCGCGGCCGCCACGTCGTCCTGGGTGGAGAGGGGGTTGGAGGCGCAAAGCCTCAGCTCGGCCCCGCCGGCCTTGAGGGTGCGCATAAGATTTGCGGTCTCGGCGGTGACGTGGAGGCAGGCCGACAGCTTGACCCCCTTGAGCGGCTTCTCCTTCTCGAAGCGGTTGCGGACCGTCCGCAATACCGGCATGAAACTTTCGGCCCACTCTATCCGGGCCATGCCCTTGGCCGCCAGCTTCAGGTCCTTGACGTCGTAGTTCATAAGCGGATCTCCTCTACCGGTCTAAGACCGGGATTCTTTACCACAAAGACACCAAGGACACCAAGATAGGCCTTAATTTGTGCCTTAGTGCCCTGGTGGCGATTTAGTTTCCTCATTACTTCTTCAGGGCCGCCTTCAGCTTGGAGGCCACGTCGGTCCTCTCCCAGGTGAAGCCCTCCTCCTCCCGGCCGAAGTGCCCGTAGGCCGCCGTCCGCCGATAGATGGGCCGCTTGAGCTTCAGCATGTCGATGATGCCGTGGGGGGTCAGGTCGAAGTTCTGGCGGATGGCCTTGCACAGCCTTCCTTCGTCGGACTTGCAGGTGCCGTAGGTGTCGATGGCCACCGACACCGGGTCGGCCACACCGATGGCGTAGGCCAGCTGTATCTCGCAGCGCTCCGCCAGTCCGGCGGCCACCACGTTCTTGGCGATGTAGCGGGCGGCGTAGGCGGCCGACCGGTCGACCTTGGTGGGGTCCTTGCCCGANNATGATCTTGCGCCCGGTGAGGCCGGAGTCGCCCTGGGGCCCTCCGATGACGAAGCGGCCGGTGGGGTTGACCATGATCTTGGTCTTGTCGTCCATCAGCTTCTTGTCGATCACCCGGGAGATGACGTGCTTGACCACGTCCTTCTTCACCCTCTCCTCGGAGATCTCGGGCTTGTGCTGGGCCGAGATGATGATGGTGTCTATCCTCTTGGGCCGGCCGTTGTCGTACTCCACCGTCACCTGGGACTTGCCGTCGGGGCGCAGGTAGTCCAGGGTCCCGGCCTTGCGGACCTCGGCCAGCCGCCGGCACAGCTTGTGGGCCAGCATGATGGGCATGGGCATCAGCTCCGGGGTCTCGTTGCAGGCGAAGCCGAACATCATCCCCTGGTCGCCGGCCCCGCCGGTGTTCACCCCCAGGGCGATGTCCGAGGACTGCTCCTGGATGGCGGTGATCACCCCGCAGGTCTCGTAGTCCAGCCCGCTCTTGGCGTCGGTGTAGCCGATCTCCTTGACCGTCTCCCGCACCAGGCCCGGGATGTCGATGTAGGCCGAGGTGCTGATCTCTCCGGTCACCATCACCAGCCCGGTGGTCACCAGGGTCTCGCAGGCCACCCGGCCGTTGGGGTCGCTGTCAAGGATGGCGTCCAGGATGGCGTCGGAGATCTGGTCGCACATCTTGTCGGGGTGTCCCTCGGTCACCGACTCCGAGGTCAGAAGGCGCTTCTCGATCATGTGGTTGCCTTTCATGCTTGATATGTTTATTTAATACATTTTTACCAGGAACACTATTCAGAAAAATGTTTGTCTGCGAAAATCCGTTTTATCCGCGTCA
>DHHE01000140.1 GCA_002403115.1 bacterium UBP2_UBA4780
TATGCCGAGCAACGCGCCGGGCGCATCCTACGAAAAGAGGCTCCAGGAGCTGGTGGAGAACGTTCCCGGGGCCGTCTCGGCCAGCCTGACCGGGATCGATGGCATCGGCATCGCTTCCTTTTTGGGCGAGGCCGGCATCGACCCCACCCTGGCCGACGCCGAGTTCGCCACCATGCTGACCACCGCCAACCGGGCGGCCAGGAACCTGGAGGTGGGCGAGATAGGCGAACTCCTCTTCAGCACCGCCCGGGCCACCTACATCATGATGATGGTGGGCGGCGAGTTCTTCCTGGCGGTGGGCCTGGCCCCGGGGCAGTCAAACCTGGGCATGGCCCGGCTCCAGATGCGCTGGGCGGCCGAGGAGTTCGCCAAGGCCCTGCTGTGAAGCCGAAATGTCATGCTGAGAAGTCATCTTGCCCTGCTGACTGAAGCATGACGTCGCCATCCTTCAACCCTTCACGGGCAAATGTATGCCTGACTTTCTCAGGGCAGGCTCTGCCAGGCACGTTGCCGGGCTCAGGATGACAGCGATTTTGAAGTCGAAACGCTAGGTAATAAGACGCGAAGTGAGCAAGCAAGAGCACAGCCACAGCCAGACCCAGGAGGTGATCCAGACCCTGGCCCGGCGGGAGCGGGAGCTGGAGGCCATGGTGGAGAAGGCCAAAGCCGAGTCGGCCGAGATGTTGGCCCAGGCCAGGAAAAGAGCCGAGGCCCTGATGACCGAGGCCCGGCACGAGGTCGAATGCCAGGCCCAGGACCAGCAGAAGAAGCTGGCCGAGCTGGCCCGGAGGGTCCGCCAGGAGACTTTGGCCAGGGCCGGGGAGGACGTTGAAAAGACCGAGAAGGCCGCGGCCGGAAGGCGGGACAAGGCCCTGGCCGAGATCGCCAAGTCAGTGCTGCCCGGGGACGAAGCATGATCGTCCCCATGTCCAAGGTGGTGCTGGTGGGGCCCAAACCCCTGGCGGGCGAGGTCATCGCCGCCCTTCAGGGATTCGGCAGGATACACCTCTCCCCCGAGGACCTGGTCCCGGCCGGATCGACGCCAGCGGGCCAAAGCCGGCCGGCGGGCCCCGGCCCGTCCGTCCTTTCCTCCGCCGAGCAGGCGAGGAAACAACTCCTGGAGCGCGTCGTCCAGGAAATGGAGGGCCTGCTGCACCTGTTGGATTTCCACGGCGGGCCCGAGCTTCCCGGGACCGAGCCCGGCTGGGAGGACCTGCTTGACGGGATGGCGCCGGAGCAGGAGACCGTCCGGGCCCTGGTCAGGCAGAGGCTGGAGCTCCAGGACGAGATGTCGATCAACCAGGGATACCGCGGCGCCTTC
Source organism: bacterium UBP2_UBA4780 (assembly GCA_002403115.1). Taxonomy (GTDB): domain Bacteria; phylum Edwardsbacteria; class AC1; order AC1; family EtOH8; genus UBA8901. Next base: position 1,322 of record DHHE01000140.1, read on the forward strand.
GAGACGCTGGCCCCGCTTTTGGGCCGCCTCCAGAAAAGCACCCGTCTCCAGGCCTTCGGATTCACCCTCAAGGCCGGGTCCCAGTCCGCCCTGGAGACCGTCAAAAAGGACCTGCGCAAGCAGACCCAGGGCCGGGTGGAGTTCCACGCCCAGGAGATGGAGGGAAGGGGCCTGGCGGTGCTGGCGGTCTTCCATCCCTCCGACGCCGACAAGGTCAGGGGCTATTTCGGCCGGCTGGGCATAAACGAGCTGAAGCTGCCGTCTTCCATGTCCCACCTGCCCATGGCCGAGGCGGTGGTCAGGCTGAGGGAGCGGAGCCGGGCCATCCCCGGGGAGCTTTCCGCCGTCGCCGGGCAGCTCTCCGGAATCTCCGCCAGGCTGGGCCCGGCCCTGGCCGGGTACCGCGACCTGGCCCGCGACATCCTGGCCAGGATGTCTGTCAGGCAGGTGACGGACAAGGGCCGGTTCACCTTCGTCATCCCCGGCTACCTGCCGCAGTCGGACATGCCCGGGCTGGAGAAACTGATAAAAGGGAAATTCGGCGGGCGGGTGGCGGTGCGGCCGATCGACATCGGCCACCACGAGGCGGCCGGGACGCCGGTTAAGTTAATAAATAATAAAATTGTTCAACCATTCGAATTGTTGCTCTCACTATTGAATCCGCCCCTTTATGGCACAGTAGACCCCACCCCTTTTATTGCATTTTTCTTCCCACTCTACTTTGGTTTTATCATTGGCGACATCGGATATGGTGCGGTGCTGGGAACGGTTAGCATCTGGCTATTATTTAAATTTAGGAAGAATGAAATAGTCAAATCAATCGGTAAGATCCTTTTGATATGTTCTTTGTGGACGATATTTTTTGGGTTTATCTTCGGTGAATTATTCGGCGACTTCGGGGAACACATGCATATAGTAAAGCCACTTTCAGATAGTCTAAACCGGATGAAAGAGAATTCAATCTACACTTTGCTAGGGATGGCGCTTGTGTTTGGTATAGTTCAGATTTTTGTGGGATATGTAATTGGTATAGTGAACGGCATAAGACATCGAAGTGTACATCATGTAGTGGAACCGATAGCCTTCATGTTGGGGTTGTCGGGTATTTTTATTGCGATTCTCGGCATCACCGGTGTTATTGGGAAAAGCGCGATTTGGCTAGGATGCTCTTTTTCAGTGATTAGCATGGGAATGTTGGCGTGGTTTGTCGGAATTGCGGGACCCATCGAATTGTTTAGCGCCTTAGGAAATGTTCTGTCATTCGCTCGTCTTTTTGCGATCGGATTGTCTGCGGTTTATCTTGCATATGCAGCCAATGTAATTGCTAAGGTGATCGGTATGTCTGGAAATGTAATTGCGATAATACTAGGAATCATTGTGGCGATAGTACTGATTCACCCATTATTCCTTATTGTTGGTCTTATCAGTCCTATAGCTCAACCGGCTCGTCTGCAATTGGTAGAGTTCTTTACAAAATTTAAGTTCTACGATTCAATTGGAAAATCTTATAAACCATTCCAATCAACAATCAAGTAACACAAGGAGATGCTCTAATGGCAAGAATCATGGCTATTGTCCTTATGCTGGTAGTTGTCTGCGCAATGACGCAGGTAGCCTACTGCGAACAGTCCGCCCCTGATTCAACATCCCACGGCGATGTTTCTGGTTCACCCGCTCAAACAGGACCAGACTATAAAACTATTTTTAAAGCCCTTAGCGCTGCTTTAGCCATCGGTTTTTCGGCAATGGCCACAGCATGGGCGCAGAGTAAAATAGGCGCAGCCGCGGCTGGCGCAATAGCCGAAAAACCAGAGGTTAGCGGTTCGATGATCATTCTTGAGGCTCTACCGGAAACAATTATCATCCTTGGTTTCGTTATCGCCCTTCTGATCATAGTTCTAATCAAATAACCATTTCACAACGTATCGGTTAGGCGCTATCAAACTAAAACCATATGAATTCCGAACTGCTGCGCGTGGTGGAGCGGGAGGCCAGGGCCGAGGCCGACCGCCTGCTGGCCGAGGCCCGGGGCCAGTCCGAAGGGATCCTGGCCCAGGCCGGCGAACAGGCCCGGGCCATCCGCCAGGAGTTCCTCCAGCGGTCCCAGGCCGAGGAGAGGACGGCCGAGGCCCGGGCAAGGAGCGCCGCCAACCTGGAGGCCTCGGCCATGCTGCTGGAGGCCAAGAGCAGGGTCATCGAGTCCCTGTTCGCCGAGGCGGCCGGCGTCATGGACAAGCTGCCGCCGGAAAAGCGGCGCCTGGCCCTTAAGGGGCTGATGGCCGAGGCGGCCGCCGGGCTTTCGGGGCGGCTGCGGATCGAGGTTTCCCCCAGGGACGAGGCCCCGGCCAGGAAGCTGGCCGGGGAGCTCAAGCTCGATGCCGAGGTGGTCCCCGACGCCCGGGTCAGCGACGGGGCGGTGGCCTCCACCATGGACGGAAGCGCCAGGGTCTACAACCGGATCAACGACCGCCTGCAGCAGGCCCGCCCGCTGCTGACATCCTCCATCGCCAGGATGCTCTGGGGTTAGGCCGTGTCCAACTACGGTTACGTAAACGCCAGGCTAAGGGCGCAGCACAGCCGGTTGCTGGCGGCCAAGGATTACGAGGAGCTGCTGTCGCTTCCCGACCTGGAGGCCATGGCCAGGTGGCTGGAGACCAGCCAGTACGCCCGGGACTGGCAGCTGGCCAGGACCCGGCGCGACGGGCTGGAGGCGGTGGAGGAGGCGTTGGAATCCAATTTCAGCGCCGCGGCCGGCAAGGCGCTGCGCATGGCCGAGGGCCAGACCCGGCTGCTTTTGGGGGCGGTTCTGCGCCGCTGGGACCTGCAAAACCTGATGGCGGTGATGCGCGGCGTCCACCAGGGCTGGTCCGGGGAGGACATCGGCCGCCGGCTGTGGCCGGTGGGAGGTTACGACGCGGCCAGGCTCGGCGAACTTTGCCGCCAGCCGGGGATGAAGCAGCTGGCCGACACCCTGGCCACCTGGAGGGACGATTTCGCCGAGCCGCTGACGGCCGGGCTTGCCGCCTACCTCAAGGACCGCGACCTGCCGGCACTGGAACTGGGGCTGCTGCGCCACTACTACCGCCGGACGCTGGGGACGTTGCGGGGCCCGGGGCAAAGCCGCGGCCTGCTCCGCACCCTGGTGCGCGACGAGGTAGACCTTCACAACGCCAAGGCCGCCTGGAGGCTCCTCCAGAAGACCGGCCTGAAGCCGGGCGAGGCCATGGCCCATTTCATCGAGGGGGGTGAGCGGCTGAACCGGAGGACATACCTGGAGCTGTTCGATCCCAGGACCAGGCGGAGGGCCATGTCCTCGCTGCGCGGCACGCCCTACCGGGCCCTGCTCGCCCAGGGGGATTCCCTGCTGGAGGCCGAGGGGGAACTTGGCCGGGCAAGCTCCAGGCGGCTGGACCGCCTCTACCGGGGCGACCCGCTGGCCGCCGGCCTGATGATCGGCTTCCTGTGGCGCAAGTTTCACGAGGTGGCCAACTTGAGGCTTTTGGCCAGGGCCAAGGTGTTCGGCCCGGGCCCCGAGAAGCTGAGGCCGGAACTTCTTATCTTCAGCTGATGCCGGGCCGTTCAACGGAGAACATTCGGGCAACCGGGAAGGCGCCTCCGCGGCCACGGCCGTGCAAGGGCCTGCGGCCGCCTTCCAGCGTGTTTTCCCGGAGACTTTCGATAATCCCCCAAAACCAATCATCACAAGGAGCTTGGGCATGAAAAGGCTGATGGCGTCTTTGCTTCTAATCGCCTGGTGGCAGGCGGCCGCGGCCCAGGAACCGGCCCCGGTTGCGCCCGGCACACTGGAGCCGCCGGGGATGGTGACGGCCGTCGATGCCCCCAACGACGAGGGACAGGCGGTCAACGTCAGTTGGGAGAGATCCCCCCAGGATGCCGGGGACGCCACCGCCTTCAAGGGCTACCGCATCGACCGGGCCCCGGACCGGGCCGGCCCCTGGACCGAGGCGGGCTTCGTCATCGGGGGAAAGACCCAGTTCCAGGACACCGGGGTCAGGGCCGGCCAGACCTATTTCTACCGGGTGGCGGCGGTGGCCCCCGACGACCGGGCCGCCGAAGCCGGGCCGGTGGGCCCGGCCGTTCCCAGGGCCCAGTGGTTCAACACCAGCCGGGTCAACGTGCTGGTTTTCACCGGGCTCCTCAGCTTCCTGATCATCTGGTACATCGAGCGGGCCAAGAGGGGCGAGCCGCTTTACATCCGAAAGATCCAGGGGCTGGACGCCATCGACGACGCGGTGGGGCGGGCCACCGAGATGGGCAAGCCCATCCTCTACTCCTTCGGGCTGGGCGAGATCAGGGACATCGTCACCGTGGCCTCCCTGGCCATCCTGCGCCAGGTGGCGGTGCGCTGCGCCGAGCACGGCACCGAGCTGCTGGTGCCCAACTGGGACCCCATCGTCATGGCCGCCGCCCAGGAGACGGTCCAGCAGGCCTACGCCGAGCCGGGCCGCCCCGACCTCTACAAGGAGGGCAACATCTCGTTCCTGACCACCGACCAGTTCGGCTACGCCGCCGGGGTGGACGGGATGATCGTCCGCCAGAAGCCCGGGGCCATCTTCTTTTTGGGCTACTTCTACGCCGAGGCCCTGATCATGTCCGAGACCGGCCACTCGGTGGGCGCCATCCAGATCGCCGGCACCACCGCCATCACCCAGCTGCCGTTCTTCATCGCCTCCTGCGACTACACCCTGATCGGCGAGGAGATGCTGGCCGCCTCCTGTTACATCAAGAGGGACCCCCAGCTGCTGGGCAGCCTCAAGGGCGAGGACCTCTTCAAGGCCGCCCTGATACTGGGCTTCGCCGCCATGGCCGTCATGGGCACGGCCTCGGTGATCCTGGACAATGGCGGCAGCCCCGGGTTGCTCCGGGTTTTCCGGGCCATCGGCGAATGGTTCGCAACCGTCTAACAGCGAGGCTGACATGAAAAAAGAGATACCCCTGCTGATAACCTTCCTGACCGGGGTGATCATCGTGGTCACCTTCTTCATCCCCCACCAGCCGTTCGGCGGCATGCAGCAGCGGCTCCTGATCTGGTACTCCATCGTGCTGGGCTTCACCCTGCTGCTGGGGGTGGACAACCTGCTGCGGGGCAACATCCGGCGGATGGCCAGACGCCAGGCGGGCTGGGGCTACGCGGCGGTGCTGATGGCCGGCTTCGTGATCTGCTTCGTGGCCGGGGTGGTCAGCCTGGCCCGGCACAACTCGCTGATCGCCCTCAACGGGCCCTTCATGTACGTCTACACCTACATGATCGTGCCCCTCCAGGCCACCATGTTCGCCCTGCTGGCATTCTTCATCGCCTCGGCCGCCTACCGGGCCTTCCGGGCCAGAACCCTGGAGGCCACCCTGCTGCTGATCACAGCGGCCATCGTCATGCTGGGGCGGGTGCCGGTGGGGGCCGAGCTCTGGGACAAGCTTCCCCAGATCCAGGACTGGATCATGGAGGTCCCCCAGATGGCGGCCAAACGGGGCATCTTCATCGGCATCGCCCTGGGCACCATCGCCATGTCGCTGCGGGTGATCCTGGGCCTCGAGCGGACGTACCTGTCGTAGCGGGGAGGGACGAGAATGAACTTCTTCGAAAAACTGGTCAGCCTGGACCGCCGGTTCATCTACCTGTCGCTGGGCCTGGCGGTCATCATCCCCATCGTCTTCAAGCTGGTGCTGCCCGTCCGGGTGTCGGAGCCGGTCCGGGCGGCCTACGAGTCCATCGAGCGCCTGACCGAGGGATCGACCATCATGGTCTCCATAGACTACGACGCCTCCTCGGAGCCGGAGCTGCAGCCGATGCTGCTCTCGGTGCTCAGGCAGTGCTTCGCCAAGCGCCACAAGGTGGTGCTGCTGGGGCAGTGGCCCCTGGGTCTTCCCTTCGGCGAGATCGGCCTCAACGCCGTTTCCGGCGAGTTCAACGCCCGGGCGTCCTCGAACGCCGACAGCATCGTCTACGGCCGGGACTACGTCAACCTGGGCTACCGGCCCGGCTACCGGGCGCTGATGGTCGGCCTGGGCCGCGAGTTCCGCGATTTCTTCGCCGCCGACTACCGGGGGACGCCGCTGGACAACCTGCCCCTGATGCGGGGGGTCCACAACTACAACAACATCGACCTGCTGGTGGGCCTGGAGGCCGGGCAGGCCGGCGACGAGTGGATCCAGTACGCCGGCGCCCGCTACGGCCTCAACATAGTAATCGGCAGCACCGGGGTGGTGGCCCCCGACATGTTCCACTACCTGCAGGCCAAGCAGATCAAGGGCCTGGTGGGCGGCCTCCAGGGGGCGGCCGAGTACGAGACCCTGGTCAAGCACCCCGGCACCGGGACGGCCGGGATGGTGGCCCAGTCCACCGCCCACGTCCTGCTGCTGGTATTCATCATCCTGGGCAACATCGCCTACTTCGTGATGAAGGGGAGGAAGCAGCCATGACGAGCGTCATCGGGACCTGGATCGCGGCCGGGCTGACCCTGGCCATATTCTCCTTCCTCTACCGCGACAACCCGGCCTACAAGTTCGCCGAGCACCTCTACGTCGGCGTCTCGGCCGCCTTCGCCGTCCTCTACACCTGGGCCTTCGACATCTGGCCGATGCTGGTGGAGCCGATGATCCTGGGGCGGGGGGTGGCCGACCCGGTGGACCGCTGGATACTGATCGTCCCGGCCTGCTTCGGCCTCCTGATGCTGGCCCGGTGGATCCCCAGGGTGGCCTGGCTGTCGCGCTGGGCCATCTCCCTGACGGTGGGCATCGCCGCCGGGCTGGGCATCACCGGCCAGATCCAGGGCATCCTGCTGCCCCAGATCCGGGGGACCCTGCTGCCGATGAACAGCATCGACAACATCATCCTGGTGGTGGGGGTGATCACCACCCTGGTCTACTTCTACTTCTCGGTGGAGCACAAGGGCCTGGTCAAGGCCGGGGCCAGGATAGGCGTGGTCTTCATCATGGCCTCCTTCGGGGCCTCCTTCGGGTACACGGTGATGGCCCGCATCTCGCTCCTGATAGGGCGGCTCAATTTCCTGGTGACCGACTGGCTCCATCTTTTCCGCTAACCGCAACCGACAACTCAGGCGAGGGGCCGATCATGGAGGACCTGACCAAGATCAAGGGGGTGCTGGGATGCGCCGCCTATGCCGCAAGCAGCCTGGAGGCCGGCAGCCAATTCGGCACCCTGGGCGACCGGGCCTCGGAGATCGAGCAGTTCTGGGCCACCGCCGCCTCGGTCATCTCCACCAACCTCCAGATGGGGCAGGTCCGGGAGATGCTGGTCAGGGGCCGGTCGCGCCAGGTGCTGCTGGTTCTGAGGGAAGGGCGCAACATCCTCTGCGAGCTGGCCCAGGGGACAGACTGGAAGGCCGTCTCCGCCGAGGTCAGGAGGAGGACCTGAGATGGGAGCGCTGGATAGTTCCCTGGCCGGGCGCAAGATCGCCGGGATGAAGTCGGCCTTCATGGTGGAGGCGGCCGGGGCCTGCCACCACCAGGGGGGCGACAAGAACGCCATCGTCCAGAGCGCCGACCTGCTGCGCCAGATCCACGACATCGTGGGCCTGCCGGACCTGGACGCCGTCATGGTGGCCACCGACGCCCAGATCTTCTACGCCCAGGTGAAGCCGGGGGCGGTGGCCGGGGCGGTGACCGGGCAGGAGGGGAGGATCGAGGAGATCCAGGCCTGGCTGGACGCGGCCTTCGGCGTCCCGGCGGCCGGGGCCGGGGGCGGCGGGATCAGCAAGGAGACCTTGGCCAAGATGAAGAAGGTGGCCACCGAGTACCTCAAGGATTTCGCCGACATGGCCCTGATGGTCCAGATCAAGCAGGCCGGGGTCAACGAGGCCGACCCCAGCCGGGGGTCGCTGGAGAAGCTGGTGGCCGGCCTGGAGAAGGCCTCGACCATGATCGTGGGGCCGACGGTCACCAAGGAGATGGCCGGCAAGCTCCGCGACCTGCTGAAATAGGCCGGGGATAAACCGCAGAGGGCGCGGAGAAGATCCTTGTGCTGAAAAAAGAGGCATACTCTGCGTTATCTGCGGTAAAAATTGAACTGACCGACAAGCTATGAGCAGGCTGGCCGTCATAACAGATCCCGCCACCGCCACCGGATTCCGGCTGGCCGGGGCCGAGACCCACGAGGCCGAGACCCCGGACCAGCTCCGGGCCAAGCTGCTGGAGCTGATCAAGGGCGGGAACTACGGGCTGATCGCGGTCAACGGGCGGCTGGGGGCGGACCTGGGGGACGACGTCAACCGGCTGCTGCGGGGCCGGGCCCTGCCGGTGGTGCTGCCGTTCCCGGTGCCGGAGAAAGGGCGGGTGGAGAGCGGCGAGGAGTACCTCAACAAGCTGGTGAAGCAGGCCATCGGGTTCTACGTGAAGCTGCGCTGACGGCCGGGTGGCAACCGTGAAAAGCCTGCCCCTGGCGCTGCTCCTGGCTCTTGCCATAACGGTCCCGGCCGCCGCCGGCCAGCCGGTGGAGGATAACGAGACCGGGGTCCCCTGGCTGACCCACATTCTCGACCGCTTCGAGTTCCTCCCTGAGTACCACCTGACCGGCGACATATATTTCCTGGCTCTTTACAAGAACGCCGACTACTGGAGACGGTATTTCGTCGAGAATAACGCCGACATGGAGCTGTTTCTGGCCGGATACAGTGGAAGGCTCTACGCATCTCTGGGCCTTTACGTCAGGACGACCATGGGGCGCCAGGACGGAGCCATCATGTTCGACCCCCGAGAGTTGCGTTACGTCATCGACCCGGCCCTGGAACTGCGTCTGGAGCAAATGATCCTCCGGGCTGGCTTGGATCACACATGTTTTCACGAGATCGACAGCTGGGACGGATCAACGGAGTACTGGAACAAGGCCTACGGATCGCTGGCCACTAAAAATTGCCGCCCCATCGAATATCGCCGGCGGCTTATCAACGAGGGCAGGTGGGACGCCGCTGCCCGCTTCGCCGGGGAAGCCAGGTTCGGCCACTACCTCAAGCGGGCCTTCGGCCTGATGGATCCGGTCGCCATAGGCGGCAACCACGATTACGACTGGGAGCTTAGCGGCGACGGGCGCTGCGCCCTCTTCAAGCGCCTGGATTGGGTGGTGAACGCCAGGTCGCAGGCGGGCCTCAACCTTTCCCGGAGCGGGCTTTTAAGGCATCGTTATCTGTTCGGTTTCGAGGGGCATTTCCGGAGGGGCGGAGGAGGCCTGATGCTGTTCGTCTCCTACCACCTGCTGGACCAGATGACGGTCAGGCCCAAGGACCGCCTGATGGAGATCGGAGTGAGGTTCTACAACTGACCTGGCGCATGAAAACAATAGCACTATATTGAAATAGACGGAGCATCCATGCAGGGACTGATCCAGAAGATCT
>DHHE01000234.1:0-434 GCA_002403115.1 bacterium UBP2_UBA4780
CAATAGAGAAAACGAAAAGAGCCCGCTGACGGGCTCTTTTTACTCTCCGAAACGACTTTACGGCATCATCTTGCCAATAGCCGCCAGCACCGCCTCGGACGTGGCCGGGTGCGCAAGCTCGGCCTCGGTTTTATGGCCCGAAAGCGACTCCACCGCGTCCTTGATGGCGAACCAGGCCGCCATGCCGTATATGAACGGCGGCTCGCCGACCGCCTTGGAGCCGTAAACGCTGGCGTGCCTCCGCTCCGCCCCCACCATCTCCACCTCGAACACCTCCGGCAGGTCGCGGATGGTCGGGATCTTGTAGGTCGATGGCGTTACCGCCAGGTAGCGGCCCTTGCGGTCGTGGGTGATCTCCTCCATGGTGCACCAGCCATAGCCCTGGACGAAGGCGCCCTCTATCTGTCCCCGGTCGATGCCGGGATTGAGGCTTT
>DHHE01000234.1:461-1226 GCA_002403115.1 bacterium UBP2_UBA4780
GCAGCCGAAGACGTAATAGTGGAAAGGATTCCCCTTGCCGGCGGCCCGGTCGAAATGCACCCCGGGGGTGGCGTAGAACCCGTGGGCGCAGAGGTCCACCCTCTGCATGTAGGCCTGGTGCGCCAGCTCGGCGAAGGGTACGGCCATCTCCGGATTGTTTTTGGAGAAAACCTTGCCTTCCTCGAACACGATCCCGTTGGCGTTGTAGCTTGTCCCCCACTTTTTAGACAGCATTTCGGCCGCCACCGGCGCCAGCCGCTCCTTGATCTGCCGGGCCGCGTCCCGGGCCGCGTGCCCGTTGATGTCGGCCCCGGTCGAGGCCGCGGTGGGCGAGGCGTTGGCCGTCCGCTTGGTGCTGGAGGTCTCCACCCGGATGCCCTCCAGCCTGACCCCCAGCTCCCGGGCGACGACCAGGGCCACCTTGGTGTTCACCTCCTGGCCCATCTCGATGCCGCCGTGGGACAGGGACACCGTGCCGTCGGAGTAGACCAGCACCAAAGCCGAGCCCTGGTTGAGGAAGGCCGAGGTGAAGGAGATGCCGAACTTGACCGGCACCACACCGACGCCGCGCCTGAGGTCCGAGTTATTCCGGTTGAACTCATCCACGTTATTTCTGAGCCCTTGATACTTCGTCCTCTTCTCCAACCTCTCGAACATCTCCAGCCCCGCCGCCTCATGAACCACCTGCCCGTAGGGCGTCGGCTGGCCCTCGGCGTAGGCGTTGCGCTTTCGGACCTCGAGCGGGTCCAGCCCCAGCTTCCTGGC
>DHHE01000234.1:1339-6074 GCA_002403115.1 bacterium UBP2_UBA4780
GCCCCGCCGTTGGAGCTCAATTCGACCGAGTAGGCCAGGATCCTTCCGGTCCTGTCGAACCCGGCCTGGTATCTGATGAGGTAGGGGTGCCGCTTGCCGGTCCAGGCCATGTCCTCGTGGCGGGAAAGCGACAGTTCCACCGGGCGGCGCAGCTTGCGGCAGGCCAGGGCCGCCAGACAGGCCCAGATGGTGGCCGCCCGCTCCTTGCCGCCGAAGGCCCCTCCCAGGCGCCGCACGTCCACGGTGACGTCCTTGCTGTCGACCCCCAGCACCCGGGCCGCCACCTCCTGGACCTCGGCCGTGCTCTGGGTGGCGCAGTAGAGGATGATCTCGTTGTCCTCGCCCGGCACCGCCCGGCAGGCCTGGGTCTCCAGGTAGAGGTGCTCCTGCCCGCCGGTCTCCACCTTTCCCTCGATGACGTGTTCCGATTCCCGAAAGCCCCTCTCCACGTCGCCGCACACTATCCTGCGCTCCGGCGCGTAAAGCTCCCCCTTTTCCAGCGCCTGCCCGACGGTCAGCACAGGATCCAACTCCTGGAAACGGGCCCTGATCAGCTTCACCCCGCGCTCGGCCGCCTCCTCGGTCTCCCCGGCCACCACGGCCAGCGGCTGTCCGGCGTAGGCCGTCTCCTTGACAGGAAACAGGGGCTCGTCGAGCACGGCGTGGCCGATCTGGTTCTCGCCCGGGATGTCCTTGTGGGTGAAGACCCCGAGCACGCCGGGGGCCGCCTCGGCATCACGGGTGTCCAGCGACAGGATCCTGGCCCTGGCGTGGGGGCTGGCGAAGACCTTGAGGAAACACAGCCCCTCGGGCCTGGGCTCGTCGACCACGAAGCGCGAGCGCCCGGTGACGTGCAGTGGGCCGGAGATGTGGAAGGGTTCGGGTTTCATGCCGATTCTATCTACTCTAAACCTCGCTTTGTCCCCTCTTGAGAGGGGAACAAGAGCCTGCCCTGAGTTGAGCATGCATATTGCATGCGAAGGGGGTGTGTTGCCAGTTCTAGACACACCCCTGACCCCTCTTGGTAGAGGGGACAAGACTCATCGAGTTCTTTAGCGCTGCCAAATGCCTTACCACGTGGTTCCGAACCAGCGTTCTCCTGTACTCCGCCCCGCCGCGGACGTCGCTTATCGGAGAGCATGCGGCGGCGGCCTGCTCCGCTGCTTTGGCGATGGTCTCTTCATCCAATTCTCTGCCCATTAGGTATCGTGCGGCCTTGTCGGCCAGGATCGGGATGGGCGCCACCCCGCCCAGGGCGATGCGGGCTTCCGAGATCATGCCATTGGAGAATTTGAGCTTGACCGCCGAGTTGGCGGTGGAGATGTCCACCGCCCTTCTCTTGGCGCTCTTGAGGAAGCTGCAGCGCGCGCCGTCCAGCGGCACCTCCATCCTTACGATCAACTCGAGGTCGCCCAGGCAGGTCTTGCGGTACGCCTTGTAGAAATCGTCTATATTCGCCGTCCGCGAGCCCTTTGGCGACGCCAGTTTGAGCCTGGCCCCCAGGGCCAGCATCAGGACTCCCATGTCGGCGATGGGCGAGGCGTTGGCCAGGTTGCCGGCCAGGGTGGCGGCGTTGCGGACCTGGGCCGAGGCCATACGGGCCGCGGTCTCGGCCAGCACCGGCAGCTGGCGGACCACCAACGGGCTTTCGATTATCTGGGCGAGGGTGACATTGGCGCCGATGCTCAGGTTCTTGCGTCCGAGCTTGATCCCGTCCAGGGCCGGGATGCCGGAGATGTCCACCAGGTTCTCCGGAAACATCCCTTTGATGTTCCGGTCCACCATGACGTCGGTGCCGCCTGAGATCAGCCGGTACCGGCGGCATGACCTCATCCTTTTCAGGATCGCGAAAAGCCGGGGCAGCGTCTTCGGCGCGTGGTAGGCGGCCGTCCCGCCTTCGTTCCCTTCCGGAACTTTCACGGCATCCGGCCCGCCCTTGATCCCCGCCAGACCCTTTCGGACTTTGGCCTCGTACTCCGGAAGGATGTCCCTTCCCGCCGAGATCAGCCTTCGGCGCAAGCCTTCGGAAACCTGGTACGCCGCCTGGCGGATCGACTCGTACCCGGTGCAGCGGCAGAGGTTGCCCTCGAGCGCGGCGTTTATCCGCTCGACGGACGGATGCCGGCTGCCGGCGAAGAGGCAGAAGAGCGACATGATGACGCCGGGAGTGCAGAAGCCGCACTGGGTGGCCCGGTTCTCGAGTATGGCCTGCTGGATGGGGTGCAACTTTTCCCCCTTGGCCAGGCCCTCGATGGTGATGACGTGCTTGCCGTGAAGCTTGACGGCGGGAAGGATGCACGAGGTCATGGCCCGATAGTAAATCCGTCCCTTGGCCAGCGAGCCGACGGCCACGGTGCAGGACCCGCAATCCCCCTCGGAGCAGCCTTCCTTGGTGCCGGTCAGGCCTAACCCGTTCCTGATAAGGTCCAGGGAAGTCTGATCTGGCTTAACCGGATAAGCGCAGGCTTTCCCGTTGATGTAAAATGTAACTATCAAGCTTTGCATACTCTGCAAGCATATTGATGCTTTACATTAGCTATCAGCGTTTATCGCTTGTCTTGCTTTAGTTTACAAATAAGTCAATCAGTTTGAATTCCTTGGCGTCCACCAACCCCTTGTCGGTCAGCCTGAGCTCGGGGATGGGCACGAGAGGCAGGAAGCTGAGGGCGGCGAACGGGTCCGGCAGGGTGCAGCCCACGTCCTTGGCCGCTTGGTCTAGGTCCCGCACCCTCTGGGAGACGTGCTCCAGGCTCTGGTCGCTCACCAGCCCGGCCACCGGCAGGGCCAGCTCGGCCAGCACCTGTCCGTCGGCCACCACCACCTGCCCCCCTCCCAGCTCGATGACCCTGATGGCCGCCTTCAACATGTCGGCGTCGTTGACGCCCAACACTCCCAGATTGTGGCTGTCGTGGGCCACCGAGGACGCCAGGGCGCCTTTCTTGATGCCGAATCCCCGGACGAAGCCCAGCCCCGCGTTCTTGGCGGCCCGGTGCCGCTCGATGACGGCGAACTTGACGATGTCGCGCCCGGTGTCCGAAACGGCCATCCCGTCCACGATCTTGGCGTCGTCGGCGATGTGCCTGGTGACGATCTGACCCGGCACCATCTGGATGATCCTGATCCTCGAGCCCCTGGCCGGAACGGCGAAGGTGGACTCGTACAGCCACTGGACGTTCATGGTGCCCCGGATGTAGGTGTGGTCTATGTCGTGGGGCTGGAACAGGGCCTTGCCGTTCTCGGCCACCAGCTCGCCCTTCTTGAAGACCATCCGCGGCCTGACGTCCCGCAGGTCGTCGAAAACCACCATGTCGGCCCAGTAGCGCGGCAGCAGGGCCCCGGCGTTCTTGAGGCGGTAGAAGCGGGCGGTGTTGATGGTAGCGATCTGGATGGCGGTCACCGGGTCGACGCCGCCGGCGATGGCTATCCGGACGTTGTTGTCGATGTGGCCCTCGGACACCAGGCTGGCCGGGTGCCGGTCGTCGGTGACGAAGCTGAAGTTCCTTGAGTTCTGGGGGCTGATCAGCGGCAGCAGGGCCGCCATGTTCTTCTCGGAGGAGCCCTCCCGCAGGTGGATGTGCATCCCCAGGCGCAGCTTCTCGCGGGCCTCCTCCAGCCCGATGCACTCGTGGTCGGAGCGGGGGCCGGCCAGGACATAGGCGTTCAACGCCTTGCCTGAAAGCCCCGGGGCGTGCCCGTCGATCTGCTTGTTCCGGCCCACGTGCAGCTTGTTCAAAATGTCCTTGTCCCCGAACAGCACCCCGGGGTAGTTCATCATCTCGCCCACCCCCACCACCCGGGGCTCGCTCACCAGCAGGTGCAGGTCGTAGGCCGAGAGCCTGGCCCCGCTGGTCTCCAGGTCGGTGGCCGGGACGCAGGACGGCAGCATCACGAAGACGTCCAGGGGCAGGCCCTCTCGCTCCTCGAGCACGTAGCGGATGCCGTCCATCCCCAGGACGTTGGCGAACTCGTGGGGGTCGGCGATGACCGCCCCGGTGCCCAGGGGCACCACCGCCCGGGCGAACTCGGTCACCGTCAGCATCGAGCTCTCGATGTGGATGTGGCCGTCGATGAAGCTGGGGGCCAGGTAGGAGCCGTTCAGGTCCACCGTCCGGTGGCTCTCGTAGTCCCCGAAGCCCACGATCCGGCCGTCCACCGCCGCCAGGCTGGTCCGGTAGATCTCGCCGGAGACGACGTTCACCAGCCGGGCGTTCTTCAGCAGCAGGTCCACCGGCTCGCGGCCCAATGCCCGGTTTATCTTGTCCTCTACTTTGCGCATACCTTCTCCATCTGGTTCGCCATCAAACTGTCATCCTGGGGTCAGCACCAGGCCTCACTAGCTGAAGCGGTGCCCTGAGTATTGCTCGCTGATTTGCTTCCGAAGGGGATGACAACGGTAATATCATTTAACTCTTTTGCTTCATCGGACAGTCATCCCTCAGCCGGTCGGGCACGGCGTCTTCTCGGGATGACATCAGCTTGGCCTGGTCTTCCACCGGCGGTGCACCCAGTACCAGTGGTCGGGGTTCTGCAGCACGTAACCCGAGATAATGGAGTTAAGCTCCGCGGTGAGCCTTTGGACCTCTGCTTCCGCTGACGAATCGCTATTCGGATATATGGCGCCGTGTATGTGGCCGACATGCTTGCCCCCCGCCTGCCTGACGATGGCCCCCGCTATCAGGGGGGCGCCAGTCTTGAAGGCCAGCAGGGCCGGGCCCCTGGCGGTGGAGGCCGGATG
>DHHE01000111.1:0-1092 GCA_002403115.1 bacterium UBP2_UBA4780
CCCTGAACGGATGGGATAATCATGTGGTGATAATATCGATTTCCGACATCCACGGCGACCCGGAGGGGATCGTTCGGCTGTCGGCCGAGCTCTCCAAGGCCGACCTGGTGCTGGTCTCCGGAGACATCACCAACTTCGGGGGCAGGAAGGAGGCGGCCGGGATCATCGACCGGCTGGGTAAACACGCCAAGAGGATCCTGGCCGTGCCCGGCAACTGCGACCGGCCCGAGGTGGGCAAGTACCTGGGCGAGCAAGGCGTAAATTTGGACCAGCAGGCGGTCGAAATCGGAGGATTGTGGTTCTCCGGCCTGGGCGGTTCGCTCCCCTGCCCCGGCCGCACCCTGCTGGAGCACAGCGAGGATGAGTTTGGTTCCGCCCTGGATTCGGGCTTGGGCGAAATCGGGAAAGGACAGCCCTTCGTGCTGTTATGCCACCAGCCGCCCCACGGGACCAAGGTCGACAGGGTGATGGGAGGTCTGCACGTGGGAAGCAGGAGGATCAGGCAATTCATTGAGGAGTCAAAACCACTGGCCTGCTTCTGCGGGCACATCCACGAGTCGCCCGGAGTGGACCGGATAGGGGAGACCGCGGTCTGCAACCCGGGGCCGCTGGGCCGGGGGGGATACGTCCGGGCCGTCTGGCGGGGTGGAGCCATCTCCGTACAGATAGAATCGTTCAAAAATTGAATGCCCTGACCGGCGATCGAGCCGCCCGAGAGAACAGGATGGTAAACGGGCGGGTTTTTTAGTATAATAACCCTCCATCATTAAACAACAACAGGGGAAAAAGAATGCACGGACCCTCCAGACAGTGGGCCAAGGACCACGCCGCATCGCTCAAGCGGGTTCTGGGGCTGTGGATGGTGACCCTCTACGCCATAGTCTACACCGGCTTCATCGTCATCAACGTGGCCAGCCCCAGCTTCATGGCGGTGGACGTGGGCAGCTTCAACGTGGCCATCGCCTACGGATTTCTGCTGATACTCTTCGCCATATTCCTGGCGGCCGTCTACAACCACGTCTGCACCCACGCCGAGGAGGTGATGAAGGAGCTGCGGCCCGATGAGGAACCCGAGGCGATGGAGGAGGGCCA
>DHHE01000111.1:1221-6374 GCA_002403115.1 bacterium UBP2_UBA4780
GGCATCTGCGGCATGATCGCCTTCTCCGGATACGACGGCTTCCTCTACTCCGTCGGCTACCTGGCGGGCTGGGTGGTGGCCATGTTCGTGGTGGCCGAGCCAATCAAGCGCCTGGGCAAGTACACCTTCACCGACGCCCTCAACGCCAAGTTCAACTCCAGGGGCATCCAGCTGGCCGCGGCCATCAGCACCCTGCTGGTCTCCATCTTCTACCTGATCCCGCAGATGGTGGGCGCCGGCAGCCTGGTGACCCCGCTTCTGGGCCTGCCCCACGAGGCCGGGGTGGTTATGGTGGGGACGCTGGTGATCATCATCGTGGCCACGGCCGGCATGGCCTCGACCACCTACGTCCAGTTCCTCAAGGGAGGGATGCTGATAGTCTTCTCCATCGCCCTGGTGTTCCTGGTGCTGTACCGCGGGGTCTCCACCGCGCCCGACCAGGGCGGCGACGTGCCATACCGGCAGTTCGCCGCCGTCAATGTCGGCTCATGGGACGGGCGGAACCTGGCCCTGGCCGACAGCGGCTGGCAGGTGGCCGGTGTCTTCCCGGAGAATGGGGGGAAACTGGTCTTCGTCAAGCTGCTGCGCGGCGGCGAGGAGAGCTTCTGGAAACTAAACGGCGACGGGACCTTGCTGGAGGAGGCCCAGCACATCACCGTCCGGCCCGACGGCACAAGGCTCTACAACGGCCATCCCAAGGAGAAGGGGAGGTTCTACCAGGTGGGCCACATGAGCCGGGTGCTCAAGGGGGGCCGGGAGGTCGCCAAGTCGGGCACCACAGACCTCTTCAGCTTCATCCGCACCGTCAAGGAGGGCACGGTGGTGCGCTGGCTCAAGCACGCCGGGCTCAGGGACGGCGACGACAGGGTGACGGTTTACTACCAGCAGCCGACGGCCGGCCGCGAGATGCTGAAGCCGGGCGTCAAGTTCAAGGTGGACAGCGCCCGGGGGGCCACCACCGCCAACAAACTGGACTTCGTCTCGCTGATGATCGCCCTGTTCTTCGGCACGGCGGCGCTGCCCCACGTCCTCATCCGCTACTACACCGTGCCCGACCCGGCCAGCGCCCGCAAGTCAACCATCGTGGCCATCGCCGCCATCGGCCTGTTCTACATGCTGACCCTCTACATGGGCCTGGGGGCGGCGGTGGGCGGGGTGCTGGACCTGACCAACGACAACATGTCGGCCCCCCTGCTGGCCAAGTCCTTCGGGGTGACCGTCTTTGCCATCATCTCGGCCCTGGCCTTCGCCACGGTGCTGGGGACGGTCAGCGGCCTGATCATCGCCTCGTCGGGCGCCGTGGCCCACGACCTGATGGACCGGTTCTTCAAGATCAAGATGGACGAGCACCAGAAGGTGCGCTGGGGCAAGCTGTCGGCGGTGGGGGTGGGCATCATCGCCATGGTGCTGGGCATCGTCTTCAAGGGGATGAACGTCTCCTACCTGGTGGGCTGGGCCTTCGCCGTGGCCGCCTCGGCCAACCTGCCGACCATCGCCATGATCCTGTTCTGGGAGAAGACCACCTCGCGCGGGGTGCTGGCCTCGATCCTGGTGGGGCTGGGCTCGGCCCTGGGCATGATCCTGCTGTCCCAGGAGACCTTCAACGAGGTCTACCACATCCCGCAGGTCACCGCCCTGATACCATTCAACAATCCGGCCATCGTCTCGGTGCCGCTGAGCTTCCTGACCTTGGTGGTGGTGTCGCTGCTGACGCAGCGCCAGGAGGCGGCCAGGTCGGCGAGCAGGGCAGTGTCGGAGGAAGGGAAATGAGAAACTTAAAGCATCTGGCCGCGCTGGCCGCGGCCACAGGCCTTCTCTGGGCCGCGCTGCCGGCCGCGCCGGTGGAGGTGGGGCTGGGGACGCTGAGGATCGGCGGAGTGCTGCAGACGGTTTACGGGTACGCGCCTTACGGCGGGTTCGACTATCGGGCCTGGTCGTTCACGGAGAAGAGGGCCAGGATAATCTTCAATGGCGACCTGCCGGAACAGAAAGTAAAATATCTGGTCCAGCTGGAGGCCCTGCAAGGCGCGCCCCTGTTGGACGCCCGGATACAGGCCTGCGGCTGGCTGCCCAAGACGGACATTTTTATCGGCCAGTTCATCCCCGCGGTGGGCCACTACATGCCGCGCTCCACCGCCCTGCTGGAGATGGTGAACTACCCACTGCTGGTCACCAAGTATGCCATGTGGCGGCAGGTGGGAGCGCAGACAACGACCAAACTGGGCCCGGTCGACTGGAACATGGGCGTATTCAACGGCTACCCGGCCACAAATCCCTTCACAGCTGCTAAATACGATGATCCCGGCAAAGACGTGCTGATATCTTCATCGTATAAGTCCTTGGGTTTCGTCCAGCTCTTCGGTTACGGCTGGCTGGGCAACGCGGTCGAAGCGCGCGATGTGGACGCCCGGCGCAACTGGTTCGGGGGCGGGGCCATGGCGGAGCGCAAGCTGGGCCATGGAATGCTGCTCATCCTGCGAGGCGAGGCGGCGGCCGGGGAGGAGCGCCGGGGTATGGGCGGTCCTTTGGCCAAAAGCGGGGGGCACTATTTGCACATGGGTTTACGGCCGCATCCCAAAATAGAGCTGCTGGGCCGCTGGGACAGGTTCGACACCAAGCGAGACGACGACGGGGCGGCCTGGTACACCGGCGGGGTCAATTACTATTTTTCAGGCACCAACCTGATGCTCTACGCAAACTACGTCCATAAAAGGCTGGAGACAAATCCTCCAGGCAACGACGACGAGTTCCTGGTGCAGGCCCAGTTGGCGTTCTGAACGATCTCACCGAAACGCAGGAAGCCCCGCCTTGCGGCGGGGCTTCCTGCGTTCGCGCTCTTGTCAAGAGTGGGTGGGTGTCCCATGTTTTTACACACCCCTCGTTCCCCTCTATCTAGAGGGGACTCAGTTCAATACGTCCAGTTGGACATGGGCGCGGCCTCGCCCTGGGGGCGGCCGTCCACGAAGGGCTTGTCCGAAAGATACAGCGCGGTGCTGTAAGCCCTGTTCGGCGGCCGGTCCGGGCCGTCGGGCGGAAGCCAGTGCTCCTCGCGGGCGATCCGGGCCCAGTACTCCCGGCCCGGCAGCAGGGCGAACTCGGCCAGGGCGGCGTCGGAGGCCTCCATCCTGTTTTTTGCCTCCTCCAGGCAGGCCCGCAGTTCGGGATCGCACGGGTCCCGCTCCAGCCAGGTGGGTTCGATATACAGCCTCAGGCCTCGATCGACCTTCACCCTGGCCTCTCCAGTGACTAAAAAGATATCCGAATCGGACCGGTGGGTGTTGGTGTGGCCGGTGTAGCGCCCGTCCTCGAACATCAGCACCGCGGCCTCGAAGTAGGCGCATGGGGTCCGGCTCCAGACCGCCTCCAACGGCCCGCCTTCGACCCTGGCCCGGAATGCGGCCTTGGGGTCGGCCAGCTCCTTCCGGTATTCCGAAAGGGATTCGAATTCCCTCAACTTCCTCATATGCTCATACTACTATATCGAGAGGATGAAATCAAGAGAAAAGAGAGCCGCCCAAAGGCGGCTCTCTGCCAATAACGCGACCACCCCTTAATCCCCTCCTTAATCAAGGAGGGGAACGAGGGGTGGTCAATAGCAATACCGCACCACTTGTCCTGAGCAATGCCCTGAGCGCTTGCATTGAGCGAAGTCGAAATGCAGTCGAAGGGTTATCGAAGGAGCACCATCTTCCTGGTGAGCGCCTTGTCCCCGGCCCGGAGCTGATAGAGGTAGACACCGGCCGCGGCCATGCGGCCGCGCTCGTCCCGGCCGTCCCAGCTAACCGACCCCACCCGGCCCTCCCCTCGAGGGGAGGCAGCAGAGGGAGAGGTTCCATCCACCAACGTCCTCACCAGCTGCCCGGTTACGTTGTACACTTTGAGGCTGACCAACCCCGGCCTTGTTAGTTGATAGTTGATGGTTGTCGTCCGAGTGAAGGGGTTGGGCTGGTTCCGGGCCCTCATTTCGCTAACCGGGGCTACGTCCGGCGGCGCGCCCCCGGCGCCGACGTAGGTGTTGTAAACCGACTGGGCCGAGTCGGAGAGTATCTTTAAAATAGTGGTATCCAGGGCGGCCATGACCCCGACGCAGATGGTGGCGGTATCGCCAGGGGCCAGGTCGAACGGGCCGGAAACCATGACGAAGCGCTTGTCGCCCGGGACATCGTCGCCTGTTTCGTCGTAGGCGTCCATCACCATGGTGTTGTAATCATAGCCTTGGAGGACCAGGTAGCGTTCGCTGTCCGTGGCGGGGTCGACGTCGATGGTGAAGATCTTCATGGCCGTCAGGCCCAGCTGCTGGCCCGGGGCGATGCCATGGGGGTATTGGTTGTCCACCACCCAGACGGTGTCGTAATAATTGTTGACCGGGCTTTCGAAAAATCGGCAGCCGACCACGCCGGTCACCGGCCAGCCCGGCTCGGGGGTGGTCTGATACTGGAAGGCAAGGTTGCGGGTGTAATCGAAGGAGGTCAAGTCGTTGGCCGCGGAACCGGCCTCGTTCCCGATGTCGGCGTCGACGCAGGGCCCGGCGTAGATCCGGCGCAGGGTGTCGGGGTTGGGGTTGATGAGCGAGAAGTAGAAGATGACCAGATCGCCCGCACCGCCATAGTTCCAGGCGAAGCTCTGCTGGTAGTAGCGGATGTTCAGCCTCTGCTCCCCGGAGAATACGAAGGCCGGGTTCTCGTCGCTGACGGCGGCGAACCCGTCCTGGACCGAGATGATGATGGGATTGTTGAGGCTGTCGCGCAGGGGCCAGGCGGCCAGGTCGTTGGGGTCGGTGGAGAGGTACAGCCGGGAGACGCTGTCGGTCAGGTAATTGCTGAAGTCCCAGGTGTAGGGGTTGGCCGGCCCCGTCTCGTGCTGTCCGGAATTGGGGTTGTAACCGACGGCCACCATGGTATCGGTAGCGTTAAAGCCACCCACCCACAGGCCGGCGCCATAGATGTAGTTGTAGGAAGGACCTCCCCAAAAACCGCCGTCTACGAACGGGCCGTAGTTGGTGCAAGTTATGGTCCAGTTGTTGATGTTCAGGGTGCGCTGGGACATGATCTTGGGCGACGCCGGGGCTCCGGGCGCGGTGGCGGCCCAAAGGGGCGCGGACAGCAACGCGGCGCAGAGAACAAGAACGGCGAGTTTCATGGCGGTTCCTTTCA
>DHHE01000199.1:0-9275 GCA_002403115.1 bacterium UBP2_UBA4780
AAAATTGTACTTGACAAACATATCAAAAACCGCTACAATATCCATTGGATTGATTATATATATATAAATATATATCATTATAATAAAGCGAGGTGACTATGCCGGTATCACCGAAAGAAATCGATTCAGCCAAGCTGTATACGGTTTCCGAAACGGCGAAGATCCTGGCCGTAACCGACCAAACTCTGCGCAAACATCTTTCCGAAAGGCGCATTTCAGGAAAGAAGGTTGGCAGGCGCTGGCTGATAAAGGGCGGAGAAATCCAAAAATTCATTGGAGAATAACCTCCTATGGGAAACAATTCAACAATCGCTTTATGAGGTGATCATAAGATGGTTTTTGGAAAGAAAGCGGCCACAGTCGGCTTGGACATTGGCAGCAGCCACATAAAGATGGTAGAGATCCAAAAAACCGGGAAGGGTTTTTCCCTTTCAAACTATGGGATGGTGCCCCTTTTGCCCGAGGCCATAGTCGAGGGGGAGATCATGGACCGGACACTGGTGATCGATACCATTAAAAACCTTTTCGAGACCCGCAAAATCAAGTCCAATGAAGTGGTCTCGTCCGTGTCCGGCCGCGGGGTGATCGTCAAGCGGATCACCATGGACAAGCTCAAGGAGCAGGAGGCCAGGGAGAGAATAAAATGGGAGGCCGAGCAACACGTGCCGTTCGACATCTCGGACGTCACGCTGGACTTCCAGATCCTCAATCCCGACCTGGGGAACAACCAGATGGAGGTGCTGCTGGTGGCCGCCAAGAACGAGACGGTCAACGCCCAGCTCGACCTCCTGTCCGGGGCCGGCCTCAATCCGGTGGCCATGGATTACGGGGCCTTCGCCGTCCAGAACGCCTACGAGGCCAACTACGACGTGCCGGCCGAGGAGATAGTGGCCCTGGTCCACATCGGGGCCGACAGCACCAACATCAACTTCGTCAAGGCCGGCGTCCCCTACTTCACCCGGGACCTGCCCATCGCCGGCAACGCCTGCCTGCAGCTCATCCAGAAGAACCTGGGCATATCCTACGACCAGGCCAGCGAGCTTATCAGGGGCGAGGCGGTGTCCGACGTCAGCTCCGACTCCAGCGCCTCGGTGTTCAACTCCTTCGCCGAGGACTTCGCCTCCTCCATTGAGAGGACACTCTCCTTCCTGGCCATGTCCGGCGGGGGCGAGAGGATGAGCCGGGTGGTCATGTCCGGGGGCGGGGCGCTGATACCCTCGCTCCATGACCATCTCAAGGAGAGGTTCGGGATACCGGTGGAGATCGCCAACCCCCTGCAGAAGATCACCTACGACCCCGGCCTGTTCGGGTCCTCGGGAACCGACAAGCTGGCGCCGATCCTGATGCTGGCGGTGGGCCTGGGATTGAGGGAGGTTAAGTAGATGATACAGATCAACCTTATCCGCGACCGCAAGATAACCCGGGTGGCCGGCAAGGCCGCCGGCCCTGGGTTCAAGCTGGCCCTGCCGCAGGTTCCCTTCAACCTGGGGATCCTGTTCAGCGTCCTGGCCTTCGTGGTGGTGCTGGTCATCATCGGCCTGACCTTCGTCTCCCAGCGGGCCAGGATGTCCCACCTCAAGAAGCAGATAGACTCCCACCAGTCGGAGCTGGCCAAGCTCTCCGGGCCCAAGCGGCTGGTGGATGAGTACATAGCCAAGCAGGAAGAGGTCAACACCAAGCTCCGGGAGATCTCCAGCATCGACAAGGGGCGTTTCGACGTGGTCAAGGTGATGGCCGCCCTGGGAGGGTCCATGCCCGACCACCTGTGGCTTACCACCAGCAGCCTGGACGGGTCCAAGATGACCCTGGAGGGGGTGACCTTCTCCAACATCATAGTGGCCGAATTCATGGAAAAGCTCAAGGCCTCGGGCTATTTCACCGGGGTGGAGCTGGCCAAGGCCGAAAAAACCGACATCGAGGGCCGGGAGCTGGTCAAGTTCTCCCTCAGCGCCGGTGTCTCCATACCAACGGCCCCGGCCTTAACCGACACCACCTCAAAGGCGGCCCCGGCCGCCGGAAAGGGCAAGCCATGAACCTGAAGGATCCGAAGATACAGATAGCCATCGGCCTGGCGGTCCTGACGGTCGCCATCGCCGTCCTTTACGTCTACCTGGGCTTCATACCCACCAAGAAGAGCGTCGAGGTACTATCTGCCCAGGAGACCAAGCTTCGGCAGGAGCTTGAGCAGGTGAGGGCGGCCGTGGCCAGGCTTCCGGAGCTGGAGGCCGAATACCAGGCCCTGGAGAAGAAGTGGGCCAAGGCCCAGGAGCTTCTGCCCACCGACAAGGAGATATCCAGGCTGCTGAAGCAGGTGACCAACACCGGCATCGAAGCCGGGGTCAAGTTCGTCACATTCAAGCCGGGCGCTCCGGCCTCGGCCAGCGCCCTGTCTTCCAGCATCCCCATCGACCTGAGCGTCCTGGGTTCGTTCGACCAGGTGGCCGGTTTCATGGCCGGGCTGGGGAACCTGCCCCGGATCATCGTGCCCTCCAAACTCAAATTGACCGCCAACAAGGACCGGGACGATGATGTCCGCACCATCAAGGCCGATTTCACCGCCACCGCCTACGTCTTTAAAACAGGAGGACAGACCAGTGACAAGCAAGCCCCTCGCGGCCGCCGTTAGCCTGGCCGCCCTGATTTTGGCGGCGGCAATGGCATCCCAGGCAGTCCTGGCCCAGGCGCCGCCCCAGGCCCCACAGACCGGTCCGGGGCAAGCCCCGTCCCCGTCGGTCAAGGAGGCCATGGCCGACACCGTGTTCCGCACCGAAACCTATGCCTACAAGCCCCTGTCCCGGGACCCCTTCAGGCAGCTGGTGGTCAAGAAGGGCGAGGGCAGCGGCGAGACCGACGTTTCCTCTCTAGACGTCAGCAATATAACCCTGACCGGCATTCTCTGGGGGCCGTCGGGGCGGCTGGCCCTGATCAACGACACCCAGGGGGTGGGCTACGTGCTCTCCGAGGGCGACAACCTGATCGGCGGCCGGGTGGCGGCCATCACCGACAGCAGCCTGGTCTTCGAGCAGGGGGAAGCCGGGCAGAGGATCAGGTTCTCGGTCAAGCTCAGCGGGCATGGCGGAAGCTTGAGAATAAAAGATTAAATAAATAGAAGGGAGCGCGACAATGAAAGCCAATAAGATCGCTCTGTGCCTGTTGGTAGCGGCGCTGGCGGTCGCGGCCCAGCCGGCGGCTGCCGCCAGGATCCTGGACATCGAAGTGAAGAAGGCCGAGGGGGTGACCCAGGTCGTCATCAGCGGCGACGACATCCTGGACTTCAAGGATTTCACCCTGTCCAAGCCGCAAAGCATCGTGGTGGACGTCAAGGGCACCACCCTGGCCTTGGGGCCGAAGACCCACAGCCTCAACCGGGGCGGCATCGTCAGCATCACCACCAGCCAGTTCGACCGCGAGGGAGGCATCGCCCGGGTGGTGATCGAGACGGAGGCCAAGCCGTCCTACATCGCCATGAGCGAGGAGAACGACATCATCATCGCCATCACCACCAAGGACGTCTCCTCCTTCGCCCAGTGGAAGGCCTCGATGGCGCCGACCGAGATGGCCGCCGTCACCCCGCCGCCGGTGACCGAGCCGGCCCCGACGCCTTACACCCCGCCGGTCACCCCGCCACCGGTCTACGAGGAGCCGGTGACCGAGCCGGCCCCGACGCCTTACACCCCGCCGGTCACCCCGCCGCCGGTGATAGAGGACTTCCCGGAGCCGACCCCGCCGTTGGCGGCCGCCCAGCCGGTGACCCCGACTGCGGTGCCGGCCACCCTGCCGCCGACCTACGCCGAACCGGCCCGGCCCACCTACCGGCCGGCGGCCAGGACCTCGGGCCGTTCGGTCTCGCTTAATCTGGAGAACGCCGAGCTGAAGACGGTGCTCCGGGCCATGGCCAAGTACAACCGCCGGAACATCATCATCGCCGGGGACATCAAGGGCAGCGTCTCCATGACCCTGCACAACGTCTCCTGGGACCGGGCCTTCCAGGAGATAGTCAACGCCGGGGGGCTGGACTACGTGGAGCAGGGGGGCATCATCCGGGTGGCCAGCCGGGACAAGCTGGCGGCCGAGATGAAGTCCCGGGAGCAGTCGCGCGAGCTGGTGACCAACGTCTACCGCATCGAGTACGCCGCCGCCGAGGAGCTGACCGGTTCGCTTCAGAAGCTGATCTCCAACCGCGGCTCCATCCAGGTGGACAAGAGGAGCAACTCGCTGGTGATCATCGACGTCGATTACAAGCACGAGGAACTCGCCCAGATGCTCAGGATCCTGGACCAGCCGGCCATGCAGGTGGAGATCATGGCCCGGATCGTGGACATCGACACGGACGTCACCCGCGACCTGGGCATCAGCTGGCAGGTGAGCAACATGGCCAGCACCAACTACAACGTGCAGAGCCCGGGCCCGGTCAATCCCAACGCCCTGCCCGGGGTTCAGGTGCCGGACCTGCTGCCGGCGGCCGGCCGTCCCACGGTCAGCATCGGGACCATGCGTTCCTTCGCCCAGCTGGACGCCACCCTCAACGCCCTGGAGTCCAAGCGCAAGGCCAACACCATCTCCAACCCCCGGATCACCTCGGTGAACAACAAGGAGGCCACCATCGTCGGCGGCAAGAAGATCCCGCTGTCGATCCGGGACGCCAGCGGCAACACCCAGACCACCCTCTACACCATCGGCATGAAGCTGACCACCACCCCGCACATCAACTCGGCCAACAACATCATTCTGGACGTCAAGACCGAGATCTCGGACCTGGACCCGACGGCCACCATCCTGGGAGGGGTGGTCATCCTGACCAACGAGGCCGAGACCCAGATAGTGCTCAACGACGGGGAGACGGCGGTCATCGGCGGCCTGGTGCAGTCCAAGGGCGGCAAGACGGTCAAGGGCGTGCCCATCCTGATGGACATCCCAATCCTGGGCGCCCTGTTCCGATCCACCACCACCGCCACCTCCAAGCGCGAGATCCTGATCTTCCTGACCCCGCACATAGTCAAGTCCTGAAGCGGCGGGCCGCAAAAAATCGTCCCGGCATCGGATGCCGGGACGATTTGCTTTCGGGAGCCCTGTCGCTACTTGGCCAGGCGGGCCAGCCTGGCCTTGCGGCGGGCGGCGGTGCGCTTGTGGATCACCCCCCGCTTGGCGGCCCGGTCGATCTCCGAGTAGGCCTGGGGCAGCAGCCCCTTGGCCCCGGGTCCGGCCCCCTGGACGCTTTTGGTCGTCCCCCGGATTCGGGAGAGGGCGGACTGGTTGCGGCGGCGCCGGGCCAGGGTCTGCTTGGCCTGCTTCTCGGCCGAGCTCATCTTCCGTTTCTTCTTTACCGTTTTCTTTTCTGCCAAGGGGTCACCTCCGTGTTTTTGTTTGGTTTAGGACGGCTGAAGGCGCTGGCGGCAGGGGCCGGGCCCAGCCCGCGGCGCGCCCTAGTCGTTGTTGGAGTCGGTTCCCCGAAATTTTGTCTTTACAAAGCATTAAAAATATCATATCATTCTTAGCATTGTCAAGCTTTTCTTTGTGTCCGGCAAACAATCCGCACCAAGAGCGAGGATGTTAAATGGACAGAACCGAGGCTAAACGCGTCATCGAGGCCCTCCTTTTCGCCACCGACGTCCCCCTGCCCCCGGCCAGGATCAAGTCGCTGCTGGGGGAGATAGACTCCAAGCTGCTGCGGGAGCTGGTGCAGGAGCTGAGGATGGAGTACGAGCAGGACTCACACAGCTTCGCCCTGGTGGAGATCGGCGGCGGCTACCAGATATACACCCGCCCGGAGTACGCCAAGTGGGTCCAGGAGCTTTTCAAGGGAAAGCGTTCGTCGAAGCTGACGGCCGCCTCGCTGGAGACCATGGCTATCGTGGCCTACAAGCAGCCTATCATCAAGGCCGACATCGAGAGCATCCGCGGGGTGAACGTCGACGGGGTGATGGCCACCCTGCTGGAACGCAACCTGGTTATGGTGGCGGGCCGCGACAATCGCCCGGGCCGGCCCCTGCTTTTCGGCACCACCCAGGAGTTCCTGCGCTATTTCGGCCTGGCCAGCCTCTCGGAACTGCCCAGGATCGAGGACCTGGAGGAGTACCTCAAGCAGCGGGAGGCCGAGAGGGAGAGGGCCGAGGCCGAGATCGACGCCGAGCTCAGGAGGTACCAGATATCGGAACACGGCGTCCAGGTGGAGGCCGACCTGGGCGACCAGCAGGACCAGGGGAGCCTGGACCGCGGGGGAAGCGAAGGGGAGGAGGCGGAAACGGAATCCGGCGGCGGGGCGGAACCGGGTGCCGGAGAGGCCCGCCCGGGGCAGGGGGAAACTACCTCCGGGCCGGATGGACCTTGATCTTCAGCAACCGGGAGGAGGTGGACTCGGCCACCTCACATTCCAGACCGCAGAGCTGAAACCTCTCGCCCTCGCCGGGTATGCGCTGCAGGGCCTCCAGCACCAGGCCGCCGACCGAGTGCGACCTGGATCCGGGCTGGCAGCCGAAGACCTCGGAGAACTTCTCCAGGGGCATGGAGGCCTCGACCAGATAGCTGCCATCGGCCAGCAGCCGGTGGTGGCGGAACTCCCGGTCCAACTCGTCGCTCATCTCGCCCACGATCTCCTCGACCAGGTCCTCGGCGGTCACCAGCCCCGAAGGGATGCCGTATTCGTCGATGACGATGCCCACCGAAATGCGGCGGCGGCGGAACTCGGACAGGGCCTGGGCCACCTTCATGGTCTGGGGGAAGAAGATGGGCAGCCGGATGAACTCCACCGCCCTCAGGTTCCGGGCCGGCCGCCCCCAGAGCCGGAGCAGCTCCTTGATGTGGATGATGCCGACGATGTTGTCGAAGCTGTCCTGGTAGACCGGCAGGCGGGAGTGCCCGGTCCTGAGGAAAGTCTCCACCACCCGGGAGAGCTTGTCCGAGGCCTGGACGCCGGTCACCTGGGCCTTGGGGATCATAACCTCGAAGAGCGGGGTGTCGGACAGGGCCAGGATGCGCCCCATCATGTGGCCGGCGTCCGGCGGGATGCGGCCCTGGGTCACCGCCTGGGTGAGCAGGCGTCCGATGCTCTGGGGGGAGACCTCAGCGCTTGGACGGCTTAGTTCTTTTAGCAGGCGAAGCAGTTTTTTCATTTCCAGCAGCCAGCGATCGGGAAACCTGGAGCCGGTCCGGGGCGATCATGCCCCCGGAGACTATCAGCTTGACCGCCTCCTCAACCGTCAGTTCCACCCGGAACAGCCGATGGGGCGGCACCAGCAGGATCCTGCCCCCGGTGGGATTGGGCGTGTTGGGGAGATAGACGGTGAGGGCGGTGCGCCCCCGGCCCAGGGACCACACCCGGTCCGATGTCAGGAAGCCAAGGGCGTAGGTGCCGGGCCGGGGATATTCCGCCGCCACCACCTGGCGGAAGGCGTAGCGGCTGGTGAAGAATGTCTCGGTGAACTGTTTGGAGGTGTTGTAGACCAGCCCGACGAAAGGGGTATGGCCCAGCAGCCGCTCCCACAACCCCAGCAGCCTGCGGCCCAGAAGCTGCGATGCCAGCACCCCGATGCCGTAGACGATCAGCAGCAGCAGGGCGAAACCCAGGGCCACCCTGGCCAGGCGGGGGATGGCGCGCAGCTGCGGGATGAGGGTCAGGGCCTCGCCGAAGAGCTGTCCGCTCCAGACGAACAGCAGCCAGCACAGGTAGGCGGTCAGCAGCACCGGGATGATGGCCACCAGCCCGGCGATGAAGTTGTTCTTCAGCCGTTGTTTCATGGAGGGACGGGGGGCGGCGTGCAGCATACTCGTAAAACATAGCACAAATATCGGTAACCGTCAAGAGGGAACATGAAAGCCTACCGGAGGCTGCTCGGCTACCTGAGGCCGTACCTGAGGCAGGTGGGGCTGCTGGTGTTTTGCACCGCGGCCCTGGCCGTCTTTTCGGGCTTCACCCTGGGGATGATCGCACCGTTCGTCAAGCTGCTGTTCTACGACGCCGCCACCGGGGCCGCGGCCCACCCGGGTCCCCTGCGGCCGGAGCTGGGGTCGGTGCTGGCCCACGCCTCCTGGTGGATGCTCCAGGGCGGGCGCCAGGCCGGTATCGCCAGGCTGTGCTGGCTGATCCTGGGGATATTCCTGCTCAAAAACCTGTTCGGCTACCTTAACCAGCTGGTCACCTTCTACATCGAGCAGAGGATAACCGCCGACCTGAGGAACGAGCTTTACAGCCACCTGCAGAAGCTTTCGCTGGGCTTCTTCCAGCGGGTGAAGGCCGGACAGCTGATCTCCCGGCTGACCAATGACGTCAACCTGGTGCGGGGGGCCGTCACCGAGGGCACGCTGACGGTGCTGAAGCAGGGCAGCCTGGTGATCGTCTACGCCATTCTGGTCTTCTGGGCATCCTGGCGCCTGGCCCTGATCGCCATGGTGGTCCTGCCCCTGTGCATCGGGGCCATCGTGCTCATCGGCCGGAAGCTGCGCAAGCGGAGCCACCGGTTCCAGGAGCGGATGGCCGACGTCACCGCGGTCCTGGCCGAGACCATCTCCGGCATCCGGCTGGTGAAGACCTTCGCCGCCGAGGCCTGGGAGCGCGACAAGTTCGTCCGCCACAACAGCGACTACTTCCGCTCCCTGTTCCGCTACGAGAAGCTCTCGGCCCTGACCCCGCCCCTGACCGAGTTCCTGGGGGCGGTGGCCGGGGTGCTGATCATCCTGGCGGCCCGCGACTACATCGGCCCGGGCAGCCCCATCAGCCCGGAGCGTTTCTTCCTCTTTCTGGCGGCGGCCTTCTCCATGATGCAGCCCCTCAACGGCCTGTCCCGGGTGAACTCCTCGGTGCAGCAGGGGCTGGCCGCCTCGGAGCGCCTGTTCGCCATTCTGGACGCCAGGCCCGAGGTCGGGGATTCTTCCGGGGGCGAGCGGGTGGCCGGACTATCCGACGGCGTCGCCTTCTCCGAGGTGCGCTTCAAGTACCAGGCCGACCAGGGGACGCAGGACGAGGGTGGACAGGATTTCGAACTGCGCATCTCGGAGCTGAGGCTGGGCAAAGGCGAGATGCTGGCCCTGGTCGGACCCTCGGGGGCCGGCAAGTCCACCCTGGCCGACCTGATCCCCAGATTCTACGATCCGGACTCCGGCACCATCTCCTGGGACGGGCGGGACCTCAGGACCCTGGACGCCAAGTCCCTTCGCCGGCAGATCGGCATCGTCAGCCAGGAGACCATCCTCTTCCACGACTCGATATTCAACAACATCGCCTACGGCATGACGGAGGCGTCCCAGCAGGCGGTGGAGGGGGCGGCCCGGGCGGCCAACGC
>DHHE01000199.1:9333-10959 GCA_002403115.1 bacterium UBP2_UBA4780
CCGCCCCTGTTGATCTTTGACGAGGCCACCTCCTCGCTGGACGCCGAGTCCGAGGCCATGGTCCAGGAGGCCATCGACCGGCTGATGAAGGGGCGAACCACCCTGGTCATCGCCCACCGGCTGTCCACCGTCAAGCGGGCCGACCGGATCGTGGTGATGGAGCAGGGGATGATCACCGAGTGCGGCAAACACCAGGAGCTGCTGGAGAAGCAGGGGACCTACTGGCGGCTGCACAACCTGCAGTTCAGGGCGTGAACATGAAACCGCGGAGGCCGCAGAGGGCGCCATCATCGGATGCGAAATAATAATGCGTTCGCCCTAAGATGCGGTTGCCTGGCCTAGAGAGAGCTTTCAAGCGCTGGCTGGTCCGGCTTTTCGGCTGGATCATCCCGGACGCCGAATACCGACCGGACCAGTTGGATCTGGACCCCGTCAGGAGCATCCTGGTGGTGCGCCAGCACGATCAGCTGGGCGATCTGCTGCTATCCACCCCGGCCATCCACGCCCTCAGGGAACGGTTCCCTCAGGCGTTCATCACAGTGATCGCCCGGGTCTACACCCACTCGGTCCTTTTGAACAACCCGGACATAGGCCGGGTGCTGGTCTTCCCCGAGAAACCCAGGCTGGCCACCCCCCGGCGCCTGTGGGCCCTGCTCAAGGGGCTGAGGATACATTACGACCTGGCGGTGGTGCTGAACACGGTCTCCCATTCTCTTTCCAGCGACGTCCTGGCCTGGATGTCCGGCGCCCGCTGGCGGCTGGGCTCGGCCGAGCATCCCTTCGCCGGCGCCCGGGCCAATCTGTTCTACAACATCGTCTCCCCGGCCCCGGCCAGCCGGGTCCACGAGACCATGCGCAGCCTGGCCATCGTGGAGCACATCGGCGCCCGGGCCGATGATGCCGGGGAGCGGCTGGGCTTGACCCCGGCGGAGGAGGCATGGGGCGAGGAGGTCCTCTGGAAGAACCACCTGCTGCCCGAGAAGACCATCGGCCTGAACTTGGGCGCCTACCAGATGCCCAACCGCTGGCCCTACCGGAGCTACGCCGCACTGGCCGACTGGCTGGCCGGCGAGCACGGGTTCCAGGTGGCGGTGTTCTGGGGACCCAGGGAGGAGGAGCTGGGCGAGCTGTTCCTGGGCGCGGTCAACGTCGAGGTGGCGCCCCTGCCCGGCCTCAACCTCAGGCAGCTGGCCTCGGTTTTCCGGCGCCTGCGCCTGGTGGTCTGCAACGACACCGGGATCATGCACCTGTCGGCGGCGGCCGGGACCCCCACCTTCGCCGTCTTCGGCAGGAACGATCCGGAGTACTGGCGGCCGCTCAACAGGAATTTCTACGGCGTCTGGGGGCCTGATAAGACAAAGGCCTCGGCCGAGCTGGAGACGGTCAAGTCAGGGATTCGTAGGATGCTGGCTCGCACTGAGACGGTTTAGACGTGGCTTCCTCCTTCGTCAAGACATCGGAGGACAAGTCGGCGGGCGGGCGTGTCGGACGAAACTGCTGAAGACAAGCAGCGTAGTCTGGCCCACCTTCGCCGTCTTCGGACGCAACGATCCCGAATACTGGCGGCCGCTCAACAGGAATTTCTGCGGCGTCTGGGGGCCGGACAAGACAAAAGCTTCCGCAGAA
>DHHE01000064.1:0-6636 GCA_002403115.1 bacterium UBP2_UBA4780
CGACTTTAGCCTTCGCAAAAAATTGCCCGTTTTTTGAAATGCCAGCAAAAGCAACTATTTCGCCGGGCTCTTCGATAGAGTGCATAAACAAAGTATTTCCTAAGCTGTCCAAATAATGCACGGCTTTCAAATCATCGCGATACAACCACATCAGAATCCCGGGCGCCCCTTCCACAAAACCATAGCCGATTCTCTTGTTTATGGCACCGGCAGGCAAAGGCTTTTCAAAAATCAACTGCATGCCGCTTATGCCGTAAACCCCCGCCGTAACAAACCCCTGCGGCGCCGACCTCAGCGTTACCGTCATTTTGTTATTGCCCCTGCACCGCACCGGCTTCACTATCGAGTCCACCTGCTGGTTGAACTCGCTCTCATTCACCACCTCCACCCCATTGAGCGCTATGCTGGCGCTGGAGATCCTGTTCTGCCCGTTCTGGCCGTTGTATACCTTCAACGTGCAGACCTGTGTGGTGTCTGCCACGGTAAACGTCTCGTTGTAAACGTTGGGCTTGCCGGCGGTGCGCACGAACTTCTTGGGCCCGAACATCGGCGTCCCGGCGAAGGCCGGCATGGCTATCGCTGCTAAGGCAAAGATGAAAATTCTTTGTCTATTGCACATGTTTCATTTACTCCGATATTATTCTCGCCTCTGATTTTCGCGAATCTTAAAGGATCACTCTCCGCAAAAGGAATCCGCGCGAATCCGTGGCAAGAAAGATTACTTGACGATCAGCGTCAGGTAGATGGCGATGAGCACGAAGCCCCCGACCGCCCAGGCCAGGTAGTTGGCGTAGACCCCGTTGTGGTAGGACCGCAGCACCTTGATGGAGACCCCGCCCACGAAGGTCACCGCGTGCTCGTATATGGCGTCGATGCCCCGGTCGATCAGGACGTAGACGGTCACCGCGAATCCCTTGAGGATGCCGCCCACGAACCATTCGTAGAGGTCGAAGACCCGGGCCTCGCCCCAGCCGTAGAGCGTCTTGGCCACCGGCAGGTTGTGCACCGGCTCCGAGGCCAGGTAGGCCTTGCCCTGGTTCTTGGAGACGCCGTAGCGGTGCAGCAGCAGGGCGATTATCAGGCAGGCGATCGATATCCCGGCTATCCAGGAGAAGACCGCGAAGCCGTGGCTGTGGTGCCAGAGGTCGTCCACAGGCGGCTGGGCGGGGGGCGCCACCGCTTGTTTGACGGGTTCGGAAGTCGGAACCGCGGATGCCGCGGCAAGGGGTTGCGAAACCGTTGGAGATGTTTGAGAAGTTGCGGCGGTTTCGTGCCCGGCTGGTGCCGTTTGAGCCGTGGTTGTTTCGTGAATTTGGCGTATTTCGGTGGCAGTCCCGTGGCCCCCGTGCAGCGAGGCCTCTGCCGCCATCCTTTCCTGGACGATGGGCTGGATGAAGTGCTTGAGCGGCAGCTTGGCGTAGACCCCGAACAGCACGCAGCCGGCGGCGATGACCATCATTGGCACGGCCATGGCCCAGTTGGGATCGCGCGGTTTCTGGTTCGGGGTTTCCTTGTTCCGGGCGCCGAGGTAGGTGGCGTGGCCCAGCTTGAGGAACGAGGCGAATGTGAAGATGGCGCCGATCCAGGCGGCGATGGGGAAAATGATGTGGCCTGTCTGGTAGGCCCCGTGGAAGACCATCTCCTTGGAGACGAACCCGTTGAACGGCGGCACCCCGGAGATGGAGAAGGCGGCGATCCAGAAACAGACGGCGGTGATGGGCATGGCCGAGAACAGCCCGCCCAGCTTCTTGAGGTCGGTGGTGCCGGCCTGCCTTTCGACCGATCCGCCGGTGAGGAACAGGGTGCACTTGTACATGGCGTGGTTCAGCATGTGGAAGACGCCGCCGGCGATGCCGATGGCCGTCCCGGTGCCGATACCCAGCACCATGTAGCCCACCTGGCTGATGGCGTGGAAGGAGAGCAGCTTCTTGTAGTCCTTCTGGATCAGGGCCATCCACACCGCGAAGCAGATGGTGACCGCGCCCACTATCATCAGGAAGACGGACATGGAGCCGTTCATCCGGATGGCGAACATCTCCAGGCTGATGCGGGCCAGCAGGTAGATGCCCAGCAGCTTCTCCAGGGCGGCCGGCAGGTAGGCCATGAACGGCAGCGGCGAGTCGATGGCCGCGTCCGGGATCCAGGTGTGGAAGGGCATGGCCCCGGCCTTGGCCATGGCCCCGATGCCCATCAGCACGAAGGCGGCCGCGCCCAGGCCGGCGGCCTCCAGGTGGACCTGGGACATGGTCAGGGTGCCCGAGAGCTTCCAGGCGAAGACGATGCCCAGTATCATGCAGAAGTCGGCGATGCCGGAGACGATGACCGCCTTGGTGGAGGTGCGAACCGCCTCCCGGTTGCCGATGGAGATCATGCCGTAGAGGGTGACCAGCAGGGCCTCCCAGAAGAACAGCAGCACCACGAAGTTGTTGGCCAATATGGCGCCGTTGGTCAGGCCGGCGGTGATCAGGAAGTAGGCGAAGTACTCCCCGGACCGCCATTTCCCGTGCATGAACGAGGCCGAGTAAAGCGCCAGCAGCGCCTCGAACCCGGCCGCCGCCAGCAGGATGAACCTCGGCAGGTGGTAGGCGAACAGGTCGAAGTGGATGCCGAAGCTGGTCCAGGGGACGAACAGGCGCAGACCGTCATCCCCTGCGCTGAAGATCGTCCAGGCGAAGTAGGCGGTCAGGGCGGTGGCCAGCACGGCCAGGACCTCCCTGCCCCACTTCAGGCCCTTGGGCAGGACCAGGCACAGCAACCCGGCGGCGACGGGCGCCAGTATCGGCCAGAGAAGGATGTTCGGATTCATGTTTCTATTCCAGAGTTATTTCTTTTCCCGCGAAAACTTGTCCTGAGCATTGTCGAAGGACACGCTAAATACGCGAAATGTTCCCCATGTCATTAGGGTGTTTCGTGTGTTTAGCGGGCAGAGGTAATCAGTGTATCATGCCCATGATGTCCCGGATGGCCGGGTTGCCCAGCACGTCGCGCACCGCGATGTTCACCAGGTCCATGGGCCAGGCCACCAGGATCCCGGCCGCCAGCCCCAGCGCCGCCAGGGCGGCCACCGTCCAGACCATCACCGGGTAGCCCTCGCGATGGGCGTGGATGGAGGCGTCGCGCGGCTGTCCGAGAAACACCAGCGTGAAGAGCCTGAGCAGATAGACCACGGTCAGCACGGCGGTGGCGATGGCCAATGCGCCGATGGCGATCTGGCCCGATTGGACCACCCCCATGATGACCATCAGCTTGGAGAAGAAGCCGCCGAAGGGCGGGACGCCCACGATGGAGAAGACGCACAGCAGGAAGGCCACCGCCGTCACCGGCATCAGGCCGAACAGCCCGCCCATCCTGGTGATGTCCTTGGTGCCGGTGCCGTGCTCGATGACCCCGGCCGCCAGGAAGAGCCCGGCCTTGGCCAGCCCGTGCATCAGGATGAAGAGGACGGCCCCGGCGATGCCGATGGAGTTCATGGCCGCCAGGCCCATGAAGATGTAGCCGATCTGGCTGACGGTGGAGTAGGCCAGGATGCGCTTGATATTGGTCTCCACCAGGGCGGCGCAGGCCGCCACCATGGCCGAGATCAGGCCGGCCAGCATCAGGTAGAACTGCCAGTCGGCCGGGATGGCGAAGGTGAAGTTGAATATCCGGGCGAAGGCGTAGACGCCGATCTTGACCAGCACCGCGGCGTGGAGCAGGGCGGTCACCGGGGTCGGGGCCACCCCGGCGTCGGGCAGCCAGGTGTGGAACGGCAGGGTGGCCGACTTGGCGAAGATGCCCATGGTGATCAGGCCGACGGCCAGGCCGGAGATGGGCATGCCGCGCATCTCCAGCATGTTGAAGGTGCCGCTTGAGGCGTAGACCACGGCGAAGCCCAGCAGCATGAAGACCGCGCCCCCGAAGGTGGTCAGGAAGGTCTTGTCGGCCTTGACGATAACCTCACGGTCTCGGAAGAAGCCCACCAGCCGCCAGGAGCAGATGCCGGTGATCTCCCAGAAGACGTACATCAGTATCAGGTTGGCAGAGAACACCAGGCCCATCATCCCCCCAAGGAAAAGGACCACCATCAAAAAGTATTCCTGCTGATATTGGTAGTCCTTGATGTAGCCCAGGGAGTAGACGATGATCAGGGTGCTGATGAAGGAGGAGACCGCGGCCATGAAGACCGACAGCCCGTCGACCACGAAGGTCGCGTCCACCCCCAGGCCGACCGCCCAGCTGAAGACCCGGGTCTCGCCGGAGAAGGCCGCCGGCACCAGGGTCAGGGCGAAGAAGAAGGTGGCCGCTCCCAGCACCACCGCCCAGGCGTTCCGCAGGGGCTTGGAGGCCAGGCCCACCAACGGAACGGTGAAGGCTCCCAGCACCGGTATCAGCACCGTGGCCAGCACGGAGAATTCCCAACCCATAGTATATCCTCTCAAGGTGATTGGACTGGAGGGGAACCTTGGAAAAAGATTGTATATTTTACACCATAATAATGAAGCATGTCAAGGGTGTTGCCAAAAAAGAAAAGGTCGGGCTTTTCCAAGCCCGGCCTTTTGGAGTTCAACTGCCCTGCCTGATGACCGTCATCTTCCGAGTGGCGGTGAACTCCGGGGTCACCATGCGCACCAGAATGCAAAAGGCCCCTTGGGGCCTTTGAGGCGTGACCGGTCCGGTTTTCGTCCTACTTCCCCCCGAACAGCGCCCGGACGATGGCCGGCAGTGCCTCCTGGTCCGGCAGGAACATGAAGTGCCCCTTGAAGGCCGAGCCCTTGTCGGTGAACTTGAACTGGTTGGAGATGCAGAAGACGTACTTCTTCCCGGTCAGGTCCAGGCCGAACTCCTCCAGCACCTGGCCGGCCGGGGCCACCGCCATCCCGGCCGGGCTGGGCACCACCACCATCCCCAACAAGCTGGCGATGGCCTCGACGTAGGCCGTGCTCAGCCGGTTGGCGGCCTCTCCGAAGAAGATCTCCTGCATCAGGTCAAGCTGCTGCTGCGTCCCCCCGGCCGCCCCGGCGTCGTGGACCATGGTGGAGTGGGGCACCAGGAAGACGATCTTGCCGGTGATGTCTCCCATGACGTTGATCAGGGCGCCGGCCACCCGCTCCCCGCTCCCCAGCATCGGGCCCAGCGCCTGCTGCAGCCTGGCCACCGACACCTGCGGCGTGTCCACCATCACCTCCTGCCGGGAGATGGAGGCCAGCTCGGTGGCGGCGTGCCCGGCCCCGATGTTGGCCGCCTCCTTGATGGCGTCCAGCTGCAGCGGGTCCAGGAAGTACATCTGGGTCAGCGGTTCTGCCATTTCTTCAGATTCGCTAAGCTATTTCCCACCAAAACACACGAAAGGCCCTAAAAATTGCATAAAAGAATTCGCGTATTTAGTGTGTTTCGGTGGCAAAGTGATTATCAGGGCTCCTTGAGCAGGGACTCGATGTTCTTGGCCAGCAGCTCGTCCAGGTTCTCACGGTAGCCGATGTGCCGGAAGCGGATCACCCCCTTTTTGTCGATGACGAAGGTGGTCGGGATGCCGGTCACCTGGTAGGACTGGTCCAGCCCGGCGCCCATCTTGCCGCCCAGCACCATGGGGAACTCCAGACCCTGGTCGGCCACGTATCTTCCGGCCTGCTCCAGCTTCCCCGGCTCGTCCAGGTTGACCCCCCAGACCTCGACCCCGCGGCCGCGGAAGGCTTGATGGACCGCCTGCAGGTGCGGCATGGATTTCAAGCACGGCCGGCACCACACCGCCCAGAAATCCAGCACCGCCACCTGGCCGCGGAGGTCCGAGAGCGAGCGCCTGGCTCCCCCCATGTCCTCCAGCGTGAAATCCGGGGCCTGGCTGCCCACCAGCTTGCCGGCTTCGGCCGCCATGGTCTTGGCCCGGCTTTCGGCCAGCTTCTCCCTGGCCACGGCCACCAACTTGTCCAGCCCGCTCAGGCTCCGGTGCCGCTCCAGATAGATCCTCTGCAGTTCGCCCCTGACCTCGGTGGAGTCCTCGGTCCCGGCAACCGCGGCCGCGGCCAGCCTGGCGATGGATGAATCCGCCGCCCCGCTTTTGTACAGCGCCATGCCGTAATGATAATCGATGGTCGGATCCGGGGCCAGCCCGGCCGCCTGTTCGAGGGCTTCCAGGGCCTGGCCCATGCGGCCACGTTTATAGAGGACCCAGCCGTAGGTGTCCAGGTAGTTGCCCTGGACCAGTTGGACGGTTTCCCGCCATGCCTCGTCGGAAAAGCCCGCCGGCTTCCTCTTGGGCAGGCGTTCCCGGCTGATGTCCACCGCCCGTTTGGCCAGGGCCAGTGCCGAGTCCAGGTTTATCCCGTGCCTGGCCCACTCGTAGGCCAGGTTGTTCAGGGCCTCGTGGTTCTGGNNGACTGGCCGTAAGCCGAGGCCAGCACCACCCTGGCCATGGAGCGCTGCTCCCGGGCCATCCAGGGGTAGTCCTTCAGCATCTTGCCGGCCAGCTCGACCCTCCGGCCGGGGTCGGCGGACTCCAGCAGCGAACCGAAATCACGGGCCATGTTCGCCTGCTGCCTGGTCCACAGGTAGCCGGTGGCGGCCATGGCGGCCGCCGCCAATGCCATCACCAGCCAGGCCAGGGGGGCGACGCGTTTCATGCTGATCCTATGTTTATCGGCTCTTCCGGGTTTAGTGTGG
>DHHE01000064.1:6684-6832 GCA_002403115.1 bacterium UBP2_UBA4780
CTCTTCAAAAGAGAAAGCTCCAAAGCATGCACTGAGACCGGCATGCATAGCCACAAGCGAAGTGAGAACTGTCGCTACACCGCTGCTCCGGTGCCCCAATGCCGGCTGCCTAAAAGTATTGATCACGACCTCCCCTTTTATCCCCTCC
>DHHE01000078.1:0-5712 GCA_002403115.1 bacterium UBP2_UBA4780
AAAAATAATAAAGAATTTACAATTAATAAATTTATAACTTCCGGAATTAGCAAGGAAGGTATAGTGCGATATAAAAAAGATGATAAATCTAATGAACAAGATTCATTGGATTTAAAAAAGCTTATAGGAGAATGAAACATGTTAAATAAGATAATCATATCTTTATATGCGATTGCCTCCTTGGCTTTCGCACAAGGCAATTACCCTGTTCACAATTCGACAATTGTTCCATATTGGGTTGAACACAATAAAGGTTGGTGGATTGGATCGGATTGGGGGCCGCGTAATGCAAAGGGCGCAACATCATTTCATGAGGGTATAGATTATACGGGGAACAAAGGCCATACAATACGAGCCATTGAAACAGGCAATATTACCGAGGTAAAATACGATAAAACCCAAGGTAACAGTATATGGGTTGCAAATTCCTCTGGACGGGTATGGGGCTACCTTCACATGTTTCAAAACCCAAGCAGCACTGAACCTTATACCCAGGAGGATCCATTTATAATATCAAGCGAAGTTGAATATTTATTTACTATACCATTTTACCTTGTTGATCCAAACAATCCAACAAATAAATATAGAATAAAGGACAAAGAAAGATTCATCGCATTGTGGATTGGTGATATATTCAATTGGTATGGTGGTTAAAGGGAAAGAAGAGCACGAAACAACGAAAAAACTGATCTGGCTCAGATAATATTTTTCACCAGATCCTTCAGGCTATCTAGGAAAATACGTTACCCGAAGTGAAGTCATTGTTCTGCGAAACCCATCTATCCAAGATGGGTTTCGCTTTATCATGGCAGTTCCGGCCGTCAGCTAGCGCCACGTCATGCACAAAAATATCTCTTGCATTCTCGCCCGGCTGTGGTAAAATAACCCTATGCGGTTCAAGCGCTCCACCCAGGTGGCCGAGGCCCTCAAGCGCGAGGCCTCGGACATCATCGCCAACCATCTCAAGGACCCGCGGCTGGGGTTCATCACCGTCACCGGCGCGGACATGGCCGACGACCTGCGCTACGCCAGGATATACATCAGCATCCTGGGGGAGGAAGAGGCCCGGAAGAAGTCCCTGGCGGGCCTGGAGAGCGCCAAGGGCTTCGTCCGCCGCGAGCTGGGCCAGCGGCTGCGGCTCAAGTTCACCCCGGAGATAGACTTCCGCCTGGACGAGTCGGTGGCCACCGGCGACCGAATCGACCGGCTGCTGCACCAGATCTCCGACGAGAAGCGCGATGGGCCTGGCTGAGGCCGCGGCCGCCCTGGAGCGGCACCGCCACATTCTGGTGACCAGCCACTACAACCCTGACGGGGACTGCATCGGGTCCCAGCTGGGCCTGTCCGCGTTGCTCGTCCGGCTGGGCAAGAAGGTCGACGTGATAAACCAGGACCCGGTGCCGGACAGATACCGGTTTCTGCCGGGCTGGGAGAGGGTTCGGACTTTCGACGAGTGGAGCGGTGCATCCGTCCACTGCGACTATCTCGACAAGCTCGATAACACCGCTCGATGTCCAGGCAGTGCCACGGTGGCCGTCGTTCTGGACAGCGCCGGGCTGGACCGCATCGGCCGGGCGGCCGGGGCCATCGTGCCCGCCCGGATGGAGATAGTCAACATCGACCACCACGTCTCCAACGACGGCTTCGGCCAGGTTCAGTACGTGGACCCGGCGGCCTCGTCCACCTGCGAGCT
The DNA here is from genome assembly GCA_002403115.1 of bacterium UBP2_UBA4780. GTDB lineage: Bacteria > Edwardsbacteria > AC1 > AC1 > EtOH8 > UBA8901. The sequence goes on from DHHE01000078.1 coordinate 1,694, forward strand.
GGTGCACCGCATCGCCAAGAGGCTGTCGAAGACGCTGGCGCCGGAGGAGGCATCCTGCCTGCTGTGCGGCATCATCACCGACACCGGGGGCTTCCGCTACGCCAGCACCTCGCCGGCCACCATGCGGGTGGCGGCCGAGCTGATGGAGCAGGGCGCCGACCTGGCGGGCATCGCCACCAGCCTGTACTTCGAGGAGCGGCCGGAGACCCTGAGCTTTTTGGGCGAGCTGCTGGTGGGCATGAAGCGTTCGCCGAAGGCGCCGCTGGCCTGGATGTCGGTCAGCCTGGAGCGGCTGGCCCGCCACGGGCTGGACATGTCGGAGACCGAGGAGTTCGTCCGCTACGCCCTGTCGGTCCGGGGGGTGGAGGTGGGGCTGATGTTCAAGGAGCAGGGAAACGGCCAGGTGCGTTTGTCGTTCCGATCAAAGGGCCGGTACGACGTCAACCGGCTGGCCGGCATCTTCGGCGGCGGAGGCCACTCCCAGGCGGCCGGGGCCCGGGTGAACGGGAGCCTGGCCGAGGTCGAGGGCCCGGTCATCGAGGCGCTGGAGAGGGAGATGTCGGATGGGCGATGAAACCGGCCCCCGCACCTGGAGCGCTGCCCCTACGGCAATTCCGCCTTCCTGGTGACCACCGGGAAGCTGTGCGCCGCGGCGGTGTACGCCGAGGGGGTGCTGGCCTGCCGGGAGCAGAGTGAGTGCGTCAAATCGATCGCCTGCGTCAAGCGCGGCCGCGAGTTCGCCCAGGAGGATTTCAGGAATATTGACTTTTAAACCAGACACAGATTGCCACAGATATTTTTTAACTTATCACGAATAGAAAAGGGAAAGAGAAATCTGTGCAAATCCGTGTAAAAAAAGAACCATGAGATGAAAACCTGGGGCATTATAGTCAACCAGCAAAGGCCCGGGGCCGAGGGCGTGGTCCGCGAGCTGGTCTCCTGGCTCAGGGACCACGGCATCCGCCCCCTGCTGGAGGAGGGTTTCCGGGTGGAGGGCGCCGAGGCACTGCCCGGCGCCGGGGCGGCCGCCGGCGGCGAGCTGCTGCTGGCCCTGGGCGGCGACGGCACCATCTTAAGAGCGGTGCGGCTGATGGCCGGGGATCAGAGGCCGATTCTGGGGATCAACCTGGGCTCGCTGGGCTTCCTGACCGAGACCGCGCAGGACCGGATGTGGCAGACACTGGAGCTGGTGGCCAAGGGCCAGTACGCGATCGAGGAGCGGGCCATGGTCCGGACCGAGGCCGGGGGGAAGCAGTTCTTCGCGCTCAACGACTTCGACATCCGGGTGCCCACCCGGCTGGTGGAGCTGACGGTCTCGGTGGACGGCGAGTTCCTCACCCGCTACTTCGCCGACGGCCTGCTGGTGGCCACGCCCACAGGCTCCACCGCCTACTCCCTGTCGGCCGGCGGCCCGATCGTGGAGCCGTCCATGGAGGTGTTCGTCATCACGCCCATCTGCCCCCACACCCTGTCCATCCGGCCGATGGTGGTCCCGATGTCCAAAACGCTGGAGGTGGCGGTTCACGGCAAGTACGAGGAGGCGGTGCTGGTGGCCGACGGACAGCAGCGGGCGGCCCTGGGCGACAACCAGAAGCTGACGATATCCAAGGCGCCGCACAAGGCCCGGCTGGTGAAGCCGCCGGGGTCCTCGTTCTACCGCATCCTGCGCACCAAGCTCAAGTGGGGGGCCAGGGGGGAATGACTCCAAGGCATAAGGCTGAAAGCAAAAATCAAAAGGAGCCGTAACGATGCATGGCAAGCTTTCTACCCGTACGAAGCAGTGTTATATTCTGCTTTTTGCTTTCTGCTTTCTGGTTTTGATGGGCTGCGGCAAGAAGGCGGATCCGGTCCAGGTGCAGGAGGACACCACCCCGCCACGGGTGCTCTACGCCTATCCGGCGGATTCCTCGTCCGGGGCGATGCGGAACACGGTGGCATACGTCGCCTTCAGCGAGCCGATGGACAAAAGCTCGGCCCAGGGCGCCTTCTCGGCCGGCGGGGCCTCGGGCGCCTTCCACTGGTTCGGCAACAGCCTGGTCTTGGTGCCGGCCTCCCCGTTCCCTGCGGACGACACCGTCCGACTCGGCGTTTCATCGGCCGCCCAGGACCTGGCCGGCAACGGCCTGTCGCCCGCCTTCAGCCGATGGTTCGTCACCGGCGCCGCCACCGACGTCACCAGGCCAACAGTCAGCGCTTTGGACCCGGCAGCCGGCAGCACCAACCAGCCGGTCGGGATCACAGTAAAGCTCAGGGCTTCGGAATCCATCCTGCAGTTTTTATCCGGTGGCGTCAGCATGGCCGACTCCATGGGCAATCCGGCGTCCGGCAACACCTCGTGGCAGGACTCGGTGACGGTTGTCTTCAATCCCACTTCGGACCTGGCCTACAACACGCTCTACACGGTGACGGTGGACACCATCCTGCGCGACCTCTGCTGGAACAGAAACGAGACGGCCTCCTGGCAGTTCCGCACCGAGATTGACGCCACACTGCCAACGGTCGTTTCAATAAACCCAGCCAACGGGGCCACCGGGGTCTCGCTCAAAGACTCCATCCTGATAACCTTCTCCGAGCCCATGGACACGGCCTCGGTGCGGGCCGCCTTCGGCATCGCTCCGGCAATCTCCGGAACGTTTGCCTGGAACGGGCAGAACGTCGTCAAGTTCACGATGTCGAAGATTATGGCGGTCAACCGCGCCTACACCGTCACCGTCAGCACCGGGGCCAGGGACCTGGCGGGAAACCAGATGGCCGCGTCCTTCAGTTGGTCCTTCACCACCGACCGGGTGGTCTACGCCGCCTGCACCCAGGCCGGCAGGGTGTACGTCCTGGCCAGGGCCTCGGGCGAAGAGATGCAGCGGCTAGACATAACAAATCCGGTCGACATAGCCTGCTCGCCGGACGGGTCCAAGTTTTACGTGATCACCGGCGGGGCGGCCGGAAGCCTGAAGGTGCTGGACCCGAACAACGCCCACCAGGAGGTCCGGTCCGTCGGCCTGGGCAACAACCCGTACGCCATCGACCTTTCGGCCTCGGGGGCGCAGCTGGCCGTCAGCAACTACGTCGCCGGCACGGTGACGGTGATCGACACCGCTGCCTGGGGCTCGCCGCTCACCTTTGCGGTCGATGCCGGGCCGCACGGGGTGGCCTTCGGCAACGGCAGGATATTCGCCGCCTGCGCCGATGCCGGGTGGCTGAGCGCCTATACCACCGCCGGGACCTTCATCCAGAACGTGGTGGCCCGCGCCACCTCGAAGCACCTGTGCCTCTCCGCCGGACGGGACACGATCTACCTGTGCGAGGGCGACCAGGTCTCGGCCTTCGCCGCCTCGGACCTGGCCTGGCTGGGGTCGGCGGCCACCGACTGCCACGACGCGGTCCGGGCCGGAGCCTATCTCTACGTCAGCGACCCGATAACCCCGCGGGTGCGGGTCTACTCCCCGGCGCCGGTCAGCAACATCATCGGCCACATTCAGGACATCACCGTAGGTTCGGCGCCCCGGGGCCTTTGCGCCTCTTCGGACGGCTCGCGCGTCTTCTCGGCCAACGGCGCGACAGGGACCGTCTCCGAGATCAGCACCGCCTCCAATGCGGTGGTCAAGCTCATCACGGTCGGGGCGGCGGTGGACGCGGTGGCCGCCAGCCCGTGACCGGGATTTACCGAAACAGACCGGCCATTTTCCAAAAGCATTGAAGCCATATCCGCGTAAATCCGTGGCGAAGGGACAGACAATGGACCTGAGCAAGATAGAACCTTTGCAGATGGACGCCCTCCGGGAGATCTCCAACATCGGGGCCGGCCACGCCGCCACCGCCCTGTCGGAGCTGACCGGACAGAAGGTGATCATCAACATCCCGGTGATCAACGTCTACCCTCTGCAGGACATCTTTAAAAAGGCGGCGGCCCCCGAAGAGCGGATGGTGGGCATCCAGATCGGGCTGTCGGGAAAGATAACCGGCAAGACCCTGCTGCTGTTCACCGAGGCCGAGGCCCGCTCCTTCGCCGCCTGCCTGATGGG
>DHHE01000078.1:5781-6663 GCA_002403115.1 bacterium UBP2_UBA4780
CTGCTGGTGGCCGGGGAACCCCAGGCAGTGCTGGACGGCCTGCTGGCCCAGGGCCAGTCGGCCTCCGACCTGGCGGTGTCCATCAACAACGAGTTCAGGTTCCTGGACCGCAACGCGGTGTTCAAGGGGTTCTACCTGCTGCTGTCGGACGCCCAGTCGCTGGCCAACATCTTCAAGGCCCTGCACCTGATGTAGGGCCCGAAACCCCCTTAGGAAGACATGAATCCATGAACCCGGCTTTTCACGGCCGCCTCCCGATCGGCAGATGGCCCGCCCGTTGAAACCCCTGGCGGACCTGATCTACGAGGCCGGGGTGCTGTCCAAAGTGCGGCGCTCCGGCTGGTGGCTGGCCGGGGAGGACCGGCCCGAGAGCGTGGCCGAGCACAGCTTCCGGGCGGCGCTGATCGCCTTCGTGCTGGCGGACATGGAGGGGGCGGATCCGGAGCGGGCGGCGGCCATGGCCCTGTTCCACGATCTGCACGAGGCCCGGGTGCTGGACATGCACAAGGTGGGCCAGCGCTACGCCGACTGGGACAAGGCGGAAGGCAGGGCGATCAGGGAGCAGCTGGAGGGGTTGCCGCGCGGCTTGAAGTCCAAGATCACGTCTCTCAAGTCTGATTTCCAGGATGCCGGAACCAGGGAGGCCGTCATCGTCCGGGACGCCGACCATCTGGAGTGCCTGGTCCGGGCCAGGGAGTACCAGGCGGCGGGAAACCCGCAGGTGGGGGACTGGATCACCAACAGCCGCAAGCGGCTTAAGACGAAATCGGCGAAGAGCCTGGCCGCCCAGTGCCTGCGGACCGGCCCCCAGGACTGGTGGGAGGGGCTGAAGAAGAGGATAATGGAGGACTAGGGACCATCCCTTGATCCCCTCCTTGAGCC
>DHHE01000030.1 GCA_002403115.1 bacterium UBP2_UBA4780
GGCGTTGCACACAGGCCCAGGGCCTTCCTTTCTTGCGCCCTGGCCTTGCCCCCGGAGCTCAGATCCGAATTGCAGGGGTCCTACGGCTGCCCGGTCGTGGACCTCTACTCGCTCAACGAGACCGGGCCCATAGCCTTCTCCCGGCCCGGCGACCCGGGGATTTTCCAGATACTGCCGAACGACATATTCGTCGAAATAGTAGACGAGCGCGGCAATAGCCTGCCGGACGGCCAGGCCGGGGAGATCTGCGTCACCGGCGGCCGCAACCCCTACCTGCCCCTGCTGCGCTACCGCACCGGCGACCGGGGGTCGATGGTCCACGACCACGACAAAACAGACGACCCGGCCCCGCTCCTGAAACTGATCGACGCCCGAAAACCGGTGGTTTTCCGCGCCCCCTCGGGCGGCCTCGTCAACCCCATCGACATCAGTCGCATCATCAGGCAGTACCCGGTGGCCCGCCACCAGTGCGTCCAAAGGAGGGACCTGTCGCTCCTGGTCCGTCTGGAGTGCGCCGATTCGGGAACGTTCGGCGAGGGGCTGGCCCGGGAGCTGGGCGGGCTTTTTGGGGATGGGGCCAGGGTGGAGCTGGAACGGTCCGATTTCGAAGGCGGGGGAGCGCCCGCCGCCTTCATCGCCGAGGGGGCGTGACCGGGTTCATCGCCGGACTGTTCGACCTCAGGGTCGTCATGGTCGAGCTTCTGGGCTACAGGCTCTCCTACCTGGAGTTCCTGGGCACGGCCACCGGCCTGGCCTGCGTCTGGCTGACGGCCCGGGAGAAGGTCTGGTGCTGGCCGGCGGGGCTGGTCAACGCCGCCTTCTTCTTCGCGATGTTCTTCCAGCTGAGGCTCTACTCGGACATGCTGCTCCAGGTGTACTACCTGGGCACCAGCCTCTACGGCTGGTGGCGCTGGACGCATCCCCCGACCCCCCGGGAGGCCAACCGAAAAAACCAGCTGAGGATCTCGGTCCTCGGGGGCAGGGACCGGCTGCTCCTCCTGGCCGCCTGCCTGGCCTCGATCGTCGCCTTCGGCGCCTTCATCGGCAACGTTCACGCCACTCTGCCGCGGCTCTTCCCGGAGCGGGCCGCCTTCCCCTACGCCGACTCGGCGGTGGCGGTGCTTTCGGTCTTCGCCCAGTTCATCATGGCCCGGAAGAAGCTGGAATGCTGGCTGCTCTGGATTGCGGTCGACGCCCTGGCGCTCGTGATATATTTCCTCAAGGGCGCCAACCTGCTGGCCCTGGAGTACCTGGTGTTCGGCGGCATCGCCCTCTACGGCTTCCTGGGGTGGAGGAGGGAGCATCAAGGCTACAAGTCGACGGAGGCGACTGCGTGAGACAGGCGACGACCGGGCTGGTGATAGGCAAGTTCATGCCGCCGCACAACGGGCACCTGGCGCTCATCGAATTCGCCCGGCAGCGCTGCGGCAACCTCATCGTCCTGGTGGGAGCGCGGCCGGGGGAGCCCATCCCCGGCCCCCTGCGGCTGGAGTGGCTCAGGTCGCTGGCGGACGGGAACGGCAGGGTTCGGGTGGACTACACCGAGGACGACCTGCCGGAGGCGCCGGCAGCTGACAGGCGCGTGTCCAGGGCCTGGGCGGATTATCTGAAGCGGCGCTATCCTGATGTCGACGTCGTATTCAGCTCGGAGGCCTATGGCGGCTACCTGGCGGAGTTCATGGGGATATTGCACCTGCCTTTCGACCCCGGACGCAAGGCGCACGCCGTCTCGGGCACGGCCATCCGCGAGAATCCGCTCCGCCACTGGGGCCATCTCCCCCCGCCGGTGCGGGCGCATTACGTCAAGAAGGTGTGCGTCTACGGGCCGGAGAGCACCGGCAAGACGGTGATGACGGAGCGCCTGGCGCGCCGGTTCAACACCGCCTTCGTCCCCGAGATGGCCCGGGTGCTGTTCCCGGACCGCATGCCCGCCCACGAGGGCGAGATGCGGGCGATAGCCGAGGCCCACGCCAGGGAGATAGTGAAGACGGCGCCGCAGGCCGACAGGGTCATGTTCGTCGACACCGACCACCTGACCACCAAGATATACTGGCAGGACATGTTCGGCCGGACGCCGGACTTCGAGCCGTGGATAGTCGAGGCCAATCGCCACGACCTCTACCTGCTGCTGGACATCGACGTCCCCTGGGTGGCCGACCCCCTGAGGGAGTCGGGGCAGCGCCGCGAGGAGCACCTGGCGCGCTTCCGGGCCGAGCTGGAGGAGGCCGGGCTGGAATACGCAATGATCGGCGGGGGCTGGGAGGAGCGGCAGCGCCGGGCCGGGGAGGAGGTCGTCGGAAGATGGCCGGATTTGAAGGAGCAGACGCAAGAGAACATAGGGGGATGAACCAGCCATGGGAAAATCGGCGATAATCGTCACGTCGGCCCTGCTGGCGGCCCTGATGGCCGGGAGCCTGGCCGCCCAAAGCCAGCCGGAGCGGCTTTACCGGGCCATCCTGAGCGAGGGCTTCCTCCACAAGAAGAGGGAGATGGGCCGGCAGCTGGGTCGGCTGGGCACGCTCGAGGCCAGGCAAGCCCTCCTCAAGCTGCTGGACGACGACCATTACTGGAACCAGTACGCCGCCGTCGACGGGCTGTTCCAGTACGACCAGCCGGAGGTCAGGCGCCGCCTGGTGCGCGAGATGATGGACAACCACATGGTGCGGAGCGAGATCGCCGGGGGCCTGAAGACCCGCATGCCCAGGTTCGCCGGGGAGGTGGCCGAGGCCTACGACCAGGAGGCCGACGCCAAGAAGCGGGAGAACCTGATGTCCGACGCGGCCGCCACCGGATCGAAGGAGGCCGAGGCCTTCCTCAAGTCAATAGTGGCCGACCAGTCATCGCCCGACCGGAGGAAGGCCGGAGGCTTGCTGGCCAAGGGCTATCCGGAAAATTACCAGTACTTCCTGGGGCTGGCGGACGACCCGGAGATGCGCATCGTGGCCCTGGGCTTCCTGGCGGAGAGGGGCAGCGCCCGCGACCTGCCGCTGTTCACCGGGATCATCGACCGGGGGGGCGAGGACGCCGAGGTGGTGGTGGCCTACCAGGCGGTGGCCAAGTGGGGCGGCGCGGACCTCAGGGAGAAGACCTACCTGAAGGCGCTGGCCTCGGGCAACGAGGTGCTGGCCCGGGGGGGGATGGCCTCGTTCCGCGCCCTCTACAACCCGGAGGTCTCGGCCCGGCTCGGCCGGCTGGCCCGGCAGGCCAGGGAGCAGCGCACCCGGATGGCGGCCGGCGTCCGGATGGCCGAGCTGGGCAGGTCCGAGGCCGTTCCCTACCTGGTGCCGCTGCTGGACGAGTCGTACCGGGAGCACCAGTCGGCCACCTTCAACGCCATCGCCTCGGTGATGACCGCCGGCATCTGGACGGTGCTCGACGGCCTGAGCCAGAGCTTCAACCGCAAGAGCTTCGAGAACAGCCGGTCCTCCATCCTGGCCGGGCTGAGGCGCATCACCGGGGCCGACGCCGGCTCCGGCTACGAGTCCTGGAAGGACTGGGCGGTGCTTCACGGGCACGTCATCCGGGGGGAGAACGTGGTCCAGCTGCTGTTCTCCTCCTATCCGGGCAAGAGGGCCAGGGCGGCCGAGGCGGCGGCCGACTTGCTGGGCTTCAAGAACGCCAGGGATTATGCCGAGAAGCGCCGGGTGGGCGGCGGGGAGCACGACCTGGCCCTGGCTCTGGCCAGGGAGCTGGCGGAGAAGGGTTTCATGAATGACGTATCGTCCGAATGATCGGTTAGAAAGCCGGTCGGAATACGCTGGAAAGGGCGCCTTGCGCTGCGCCCGGTGATCGATCCAATGGCTCCGAGAATGCTTAAGCGACTGTATCAGCGACCTTCAGAATTGGAGTGGACGGTCCTGGCATCCAAACCAACGGCCTACTTCCCGCACAGGTTGCAGGTGGCCAGGGCCGAGGTCCTTTTCGACCTGGGTGACTGGGACCGGGCCGAGGCCGTCTGCCAGATGAGCCTGGAAACTCTGGAGGACGAAGGGGATGTCCGTTTGCAGGCCTCGTTCGAGAACCATCTAGGCAGGATAAAGGCCTTGAGGGGCGAGGGCGACCGGGCCGAAAGGCTGCTGGCCTCGGCTGCCGAGAGGTACCGGCAGCTTAACGATGCTAAAGAGCAGGGAAGGGTCCAGGGCAACCTGGGCATGATATGGGAGCAGCGCGGCGATTTCGAACAAGCCATGGATTGCTACCAGCGGTGGCTGGAGCTGTCGCGACTCACTGGTTTCCTTCCGGGGGTGGCGGCCGCCAATGGAAATATCGGCATCCTGCACGCCAAAAGAGGCGACCTGAAGGGCGCCCTGGAGCGTTTCGACACCCTGTTGAAAATCTCCGAGGAGCTCGACGACCTCAAGGGCATAGTGCTGGCTTTGGGCAACCTGGGCCAAGCAAACGTGCTCTTGGGCGAACTGGAACGAGCCGAAGTCTATCTTATGCGCAAGATCGAACTGGTGCGGCGGATGGGTGACCGGTTCCAACTCTGCCAGGCGATGGGCAGCCTGGGGGATGTCTGGCTCAGGAGAAAGCAGTACACAAAAGCGGAGACATGCTATCGGGATGTGATGGAGAACGCAGGCGCCCTGAGGAACCCGTCCTTCGCCTGCCAGGCCTACCGGATGATCGGAGAGGTTCGCCATTTAAACGGGGACAGCATAGGGGCGCTGGAGCATTACCGGGCTGCAAGCATGATAGCCAAGCAGACAGGAAATCGTCCGGCCCTGGCCGAAGTGGACAGGGCCACGGGGGTGTTGCTGCTGGGCCAGGGGAAAGCCGGCGAAGCAGCGGAACACCTGCGGAGTTCATTGGAGACGATCAGGACATCCGGAACCTCTATTCAGGTAGCCGAGGTCCTGGCCGATCTTTCCCGGGCGCTCCTTGAGCAGGGCGAGAAATCAGCGGCATATTCCGCGACCGTAGAGGCGTTGGGCATTGCCCGGGATGTCGGGGATAATGAACTGGCGGCTGAGCTTGTGGAAATCATGGCCCAGGCCGACCTCCGGGAGAAAACTCCTTGACTTTACTCCCCGTTTCGTAGTAAATTTATCAAGCGCCGCAAGAAGATGCAAAGCAAATATACAAAAGGAGCGACCATGAGACAAACGGCCGTGCTGGCCAGCATGTGCCTGCTGGCCTCCGTGCTCTGTCCCCCGATGCTGTGGGCCCAGGAGGCCGCACCTCGGACAGGCTCGGCGCAAGCGCGCACCTCGGTGGCCATCCTGGAGCTGGAGCCCAAGGGGGTGCCCGAGGTCGAGGTCTCGGCCCTGTCCGACCGCCTGCGCTCGGAACTACTGAACACCGGCTCCTTCGACGTCATGGAACGGGGCAAGATGCAGGAGGTGCTCAAGGAGCAGGGATTCCAGCAGTCGGGGGCCTGCAACACCGACGCCTGCGCGGTGGAGGTGGGCCAGCTGATCGGGGTGGAGAGGATGATCGCCGGCTCCCTGGGCAGGGTGGGCCGGACCTACACCGTCAACCTGCGGCTGATCAGCGTCAAGACCGGGCGGATAGAGCGCAGCGTCACCCGCGACTACGCCGGAGAGATAGACAAGCTGCTGACATCCGAGATGAAGCAGGTGGCCCAGGTGCTGGCGGCCTCGGCCGCGGGAAAGCAGGTATCGCCCCAGGCCAAGGCCCCGGCCATGTCCAAACCCATCTACAAGAAATGGTGGTTTTTCGCCGGGCTGGGAACCCTGGCCGCCGGCGGCGCGGCCGCCGCGTTGCTGGGCGGCTCGTCGGATAGCGACGGGACGACCACACCGCCCGAGGACACCACCATACCGCTGCCGCCGGCGCGGCCGTAAGGAGGCAAGACGATGAGACACATTGCATATATAGCAATAACCCTTTTGATCCTGGCCGCTCCGCTGATGGCCGACTGGCCGCAGGGGGGCGTCCCGGTGGGGGCGGCGCCCGGCAACGACATCGGGGCGGCGGTGGTCCCGGACGGGCAGGGCGGGGTCATTTACGTGTGGCTCAGTGCCGGGGAGAATGCCGTCAAGGCCAGGCGCGTCGACCGCTATGGGCACGACGTCTGGATGGCCGGCCAGGTGGCGGTCAGCCCCATGGGCGCAACAACACCGGGGGGCTTCGCGGCCGTCAGCGACGGGCAAGGCGGGGCGATCGTGGCCTGGCAGGAGAGAACGACATCGCCCTACGAGGTGAGGATACAGCGGATCGACCAGGACGGCAACCTCGGCTGGTCGCCCGACGGCATTCCCATGTGGGCCACCGTCACCCTCAGGGAGCAGTCGAACCCGGTGCTGGTCAAGGGACCCAGCCGCGTCTTCGCTGTTTACCACCAGACGAATGCGGTGCCGCCAAACACCATAGACCTCTACGCCCAGTGCTTCGACCTGGCCGGCTCCAGGCTGTGGGGCGACTACGGGGCCGTGGTCTGCACCACCGTGGTCGGCGACAACAGGAACCACGCGGCCATCGCCCGCGGCGACAGCTCGATCATGGTGGCCTGGGAGGACTTCCGCAGCGGCAACGGCGACATCTACGCCAACGCCCTGGTCAACGGGTCGGCCTGGGCTGTCAATGGGACACCGGTCTGCGACCTGACCGGCAACCAGCTTAAGCCGGTAGCCTCCCCGGACGGTTCCGGGGGGATGTTCATGGCCTGGGAGGACTTCCGTTCCGGTGCCGGTTCGGACATCTACGCCCAAAGGTACAATTCAGGCGGCATCATGGCCTGGGCGCCCTTGGGCGGCGTCCCGGTCTGCAGTTTAGGAGGGGACCAAAAGGACTTGGACATCTGCCGGACAGCCGGCAACAGGGCGCTCCTGGTTTGGACCGACCAGCGAGGCGGCGCGGGCAACGACAACATCTTCGCCATGGTGCTCAACGACGACGGCAGCCAGCACTGGACGGAAGCCGGGGGCCTGGAGATCGGCGGCGCCGCAGGCGTCCAGCAGTCACCCCGGGTGACGCCCTCGGCCGATGGTCAGAAGTTCGTCGTAGCCTGGGAGCATCCCGGCGTCTTCGCCCAGAGGATCAACCTGGACGGAAGCTTCGGCTGGAGCGCCTTAGTCCGCCCACCGGACGCGACCAATGCCAGGAAACCCAGGTTGGTCCGGGGAAGCGACGAGCACCTTTTCTTCGCCTGGGAGGACGACCGCGGCGGCGACTGGGACATCTACGGCCAGCGGGCCCACTGGGAGGGTGGGGGCTACATCGGCAGCGTTTTGGCGCCGGAGCTGGCCGAACCGGCCAACATGGGGACCATCGGCACCGATCAGGTGACCTTCCACTGGCATCCGTCGCCGTTCCCGCCGGGGGCCGAGGCATACGGGCTGTACGTGGAGGATGCCGGAAACCCTTCCATTAACTTCGGTGCCGGCCCAAGCGACACCTTCGCGCAACTCACCCTTCCCGCCGGCCACAGCTACCTGTGGCGGGTGAGGGCGGTCAACGGATACATTCCCGACACCTCCGACTGGTCCGAGGAATGGCAGTTCACCATCGACACCTCGGTGCCGCAGGTGCCGGTGTTGACCGCGCCGCCCAACGCCAGCCACACCAACCAGAACTGGGTCAACTTCGAATGGGCCGACGACTCGGCGGCGGCCATGTACCATATACAGATAGACGACGACCCGGGCTTCGCGGCCCCGATGGTGGTCAACGACTCCATGATAGGGATGTCGCCCTACGGATACGACTTCCAGTGGGACGGCAACGGCCGTTACTGGTGGCGGGTGCGGGCCGGCAGCGCCGCCCACGTCTGGTCCAACTGGTCCCAGGCCTGGTCGGTGACGGTGGACACGGTGCCGCCGGACTTCCTGGGTCACATCCCGGTGCACAACGCCAGCAACGTCCCCCGCGACGCCAAGATCTACTACATCTTCACCGAGCCGGTGCGGACCGACACCTCCCTGCATTTCAGCTGCAGCCCGGACCCGGGGGGGTGGAGCGTCCTGCGGAGAGGCGACACCCTGGAGTTCAACCACGGCAATCTCTTCAATTGGAACACGCACTACACCTTCGGCAACGTCGCCTGCCGGGATTCGGCCGGCAATCAGGTCGTTGCCTCAGGCTTCGAGTTCTACACCGTCAACATGACCGACACCACGCCCCCGCGGCTGACGGTGCTGGCCAACGGGGTGGACATGGTCCTGGGCCAGCAGTTCGCCTTCGAGTGCTACGCCAAGGACGAGCACAAGCTCAACCGGGTTCACCTGACGTACGGTCCGGCCGGCTCCGGCACCGCCACCGGAGACGTGGACATGGCGCCGGTGGCCGGCTCGGACAGCCTGTGGCGCTACGTCATACCGGCCAACCACATCACCGCCCGCGGCCTGCAATGCCAGGTCTGGGCCCAGGACTCAATACTCTCCGGCGGGCTAAGCAACATCACCTATTACCCGCCCAACCCCGCCGACTTCTATGTCCACGCCGTCAGCTTCCCGGGCGGGGCCTACAGCACCGCCTTCGCCCAGGACCAGTGGCACATGCTCTCGGTGCCGGGGGACTACACCGCCGCCTCCCTGTTCGACATGCTGGCCGACGACCTGGGGGCCTACGACAAGACCAAGTGGCGGCTGTTCGACTACCAGAACGCCACCCTGGTGGAGCAGGGGACCGGCGGCTCGGGCAGCATCCGCACCGGGCAGGCGCTGTGGCTCAGGCAGAGGGTGGGCGCGTCAATCGTCCTGGATTTCCAGGGGGTCCACAAGTCCTACGGCGACCGGGTGAGGTCGAGCCCGGCCCCGGTGCCGCTGGTCCCGGGCTGGAGCGACGTGGGAACGCCCCTGGCCTTCGAGGTGCGCTGGGACACCACCCTGGCCCTGAGCGACACCGCCAGCGTGGCCGGGCCCTACCATTTCAACGGGACCTCCTGGCTGCTGCCCAACCAGGTCATTTCCGGCACGGTCAGTCCCTACGCCGGCTACACCTTCAGGAACAACCGGGCCACCAACGCCACCCTGCGGGTACCGTACATCCAGGCTTTGAAAGAAAAGGGTGACGGCGGGGTCGCGTGGCCGGAGGGATGGCAGGTCAGGCTGACGGCCCGGTCAGGGGAGACCAGTGACGACTCCTATTTCGGCATAGGAATCGGGACCTCGGAAGGCCTGGACTGCTGGGACTTCCCCCAGCCGCCCAGCGGGTTTCTGCCGGCTGCCGGGTGTTTCCTGCTGGAGGGCGAGAGGTGCGCCGCCGACCTGAGGCCGGGGCTGGGCCAGGGGCAGGTCTGGGAGTACGAGCTGGCGGCCGGCGGCCCGGTGGTCCTCGATATCGGGTTTTCCTCCGGCCTGCCGCCGGAGTCCGGAGTATGGCTGCTGGATCCGGTGCGCCAGTCCTCATTCCAGTTAACGGACGGCTTCGTCTATCAATACTTGCCGGAACCCGGGGAGACGGCCAGGCGCTTCAAGCTGGCGGCGGGAAGCGAGGAGTTCGTCCGCGCGGCGATGGCCGGGGCCTTCGGGGTGCCGGCAGCCACCCTGATGGAGCACGGCCGGCCCAACCCGTTCAACCAGGCGACGACCATCAACTATCAGATAGCGGCCGGCGGGCCGGTGCGGATGGCGGTCTACAACGTGGCCGGCCAGCTGGTGCGGACGCTGGTCGACCGCACCCAGCTGCCAGGGCGCTACGGCGCCCGCTGGGACGGCCGAGACGACCGGGGGCAGAGGGCGGCCAACGGGGTGTACCTGGTGCGGATGACGGCCGGGGGCTCGTCCAGCAGCCAGCGGATGACGCTTGTCAGGTAGCAGGGCGACCAACATGTAATCCCGAGAAGGATCCGTGCCTTGCGGTTGATGGATGACAAAGACGACAGCGTCACCCATTCGGCTTGTGAGGCGGGGAGCCATCCTCAGGGTGACATAGAGTAAGATTGGCCGGGGCGGAAACGCCCCGGCCTTTTTCTGCCGCGCCGTATTGCAATCGGGCCGGGTTTTACGATAAGATTACCCCAGACATCAAACCGCAAGGAGAGAATTCAGCATGGCCGGACGAGAGAAGAAGAAGCTTTTCATCCTGGACACCAACGTCATCCTCTACGACCACAGCTGCCTCTACAACTTCCAGGAGCACGACGTGGTGGTGCCCATCGTGGTGCTGGAGGAGCTGGACAAGTTCAAGAAGGGCGGGGACCTGATAAACTACGAGGCCCGGGAGTTCATCCGGGAGCTGGACCGCCTGGCCGGCGACCAGCTGTTCACCCGGGGCGTCTCGCTGGGCAAGGGCAAGGGCCGGCTTTACGTCAAGGTGGAGGACCCGCACTCCGAGATCATCTACCACTCCTTCGCGGCCAACAAGTCGGACCATCGCATCCTGGCCCTGGCCGAGCAGCTTTCGTCCAAGCTCAAGGAGCGGCGGGTGATCATCGTCAGCAAGGACATAAACCTGAGGATGAAGGCCAAGAGCCTGGGACTGCAGGCCGAGGACTACGAGACCGGCAAGGTCCTGCACGTGGACAAGCTCTACGGTCAGACCCCGGTGCTGGAGGATCTGGACAAGGCGGTCATCACCAAGTTCTACGAGGAGCCCCACCGGGTGCCGCTGTCCGACCTGCCGGCCGTCAGGAGCCTGCATCCCAACCAGTACCTGATCCTCAAGAGCAACAGCTCCAGCGTCCTGGCCCACCACAACGCCGAGCTGGGAGTTCTGGAGCGGGTGGCCAAGCGGCCGGCATACGGCATCGAGCCCCGCAACGCCGAGCAGATATTCTCCCTGGACGCCCTGATGCGTCCCGAGGTCCAGCTGGTGGCCCTCACCGGCAAGGCCGGCACCGGCAAGACCCTGCTGGCCCTGGCGGCCGCCCTGGAGCAGCGCCGCAACTTCCGGCAGATCTACCTGGCCCGGCCGGTGGTGCCCCTGGCCAACCGGGACATCGGCTTCCTGCCCGGTGACATCAAGTCCAAGATCGACCCCTACATGGAGCCGCTGTGGGACAACCTGTCGGTCATCAAGCACCGCTTCGCCCCGGAGAGCAAGGAGCACGCCAAGATCAACGAGCTGGTGCAGAACGAGAAGCTGATCATCACCGCCCTGGCCTTCATCCGGGGCCGCAGCCTTTCGAACATCTGCTTCATCGTGGACGAGGCCCAGAACCTGACGCCGCTGGAGGTGAAGACCATCATCACCCGGGCCGGCGAGGGGGCCAAGATAGTGTTCACCGGCGACGTCTACCAGATCGACTCACCCTACCTGGACGCCCAGTCGAACGGTCTGACGTTCCTCATAGACCGGATGAAGGGGCAGAAGCTGTTCGCCCACGTCAACCTGGTCAAGGGCGAGCGCAGCCACCTGGCCGAACTGGCCTCGGACCTCTTGTAATCCGTGAGCGTTGTCATCCTGAGATGGCTCAGTGCCAGACAAGTTGAAGGATGACGGCAGATGAATCAGAAGAGGATGACAGCCTCACGCTTCAGACTATTCAGCGGGGAGAGACCCCGGATTGACAGACTGTGAACCCAGAGAGGATGACATGCTCACCCTTCAGCTTGCCGGGCAGGCGGCGATCTCAGGGTGACAGGAGGGAAGCATGGCCCAGAAGAAACAGATCATCATGATCGGCGACCGGGTGCTGATAGACCCGGAGGCCGGACCGGACCGCACTCAGACAGGGCTCTACCTTCCGCCCACCGTCAAGGAGAAGGACAGGGTCCAGGGCGGGTTCGTGGTCAAGGTCGGCCCGGGCTACCCGTTCCAGGATCCCGCCAAGAGCGAGGAGCCCTGGTCGGCCAAGCGGGCCGGTGACCTGCGGTACATACCGCTCCAGATCTACGAGGGCGACTACGCCCTGTTCCTGCGCGACGCCGCCTTCGAGATCGAGTTCGAAAGCAAGAAGTTCCTGATAGTGCCCTACGGGTCGATACTGGCGGTGGTGCGGGGGGAGCTGGGGCTCTGACATCTTTGCCACGGATTCACACGGATCGTAATTGAACGAATACCGGGATAATCCGTGAAAATCTGTGGCAGAAAAGATATGCTGCGGGCCGTCATCTTCGACGCCGACGGCGTCATCATCGACTCCGAGCGCATCTGGGACCTGGCCCAGGAGGAGTTCCTGCGGCGCCGGGGGATAGCCTACGAGCGGGAGCGGGTAAAGCTGATCTGCACCGCCAATTCGCCGGTGGGGGCAATCAAAGCCCTGCAGGAGCTCTACGGGTTCCCCGGCGACCCCGAGCAGATGTCCGGGGAGAGGATCGCCATCGTCCGCGAGCACTACCGCCAGGGGGGCATCCCGCTGGTCCCGGGTTTCGCCGAGTTCTTCGGCAAGGTCAGGGACAGGTACCTGACGGCCGTGGCCACGGCCATGGAACAGGGGTTGCTGGACATGGTTGTCGAGAAGCTGGATCTTCGGAAGTACTTCGGGGACCACATCTACTCCATCGCCGAGATCGGCTACGTGCCCAAGCCCAACCCCGACATCTTCCTGTACGCCGCCAAAAAGCTGGGGGCGGCGCCGGCCGGGTGCCTGGTGATCGAGGACTCGCCCAACGGTATCGAGGCCGCCCGGCGGGCCGGCATGCGCTGCGCCGCCCTGACCACCACCTTCGGCCGGGAGAGGCTGGAGGGGGCGGACCAGGTGGTCGATGGGTTCGAGAAGATCGCATTGACCTAACCCCTTACCTGAGCCTGTCCTGAGAAATGCTGCTTGCTTTGCTTCCGAAGGGAGGGAAGGGGAGTAGGGGTTAGGTAA
>DHHE01000225.1 GCA_002403115.1 bacterium UBP2_UBA4780
TCACCGGGACCTATCCCAAAAGCCTGTTCGACATCGTGGAGGGGGCCATGCGCTGGAGCCTGCGGGTGAGCGCCTACGCCTTCCTGCTGGTGACCGACCGGTATCCGCCGTTCAGTTTGAAGGAGTGATTTCTTTCGACACAGATTCCCACGGATGTTTCTCAAAAACATAGAAAAGAGTATCAGTGTAAATCCGTGTCTAATCGTAATCCATGGAGATAAAAGGGTTCATAGAGACCTCGCTGGTGGACTGGGACGGGATGGTCTGCTGCGTCCTGTTCCTGCCGGGGTGCAACTTCCGCTGCCCATTCTGCTACAACCACGCGCTGGTGAGCCGCCCGGAGAAGCTGGAGACCGTGCCCTGGGAGCGGGTGGAGAAGTATCTTTCCGAGAAGAAGGACTGGATAGACGGGGTGGCGGTCACCGGCGGCGAGCCGACCATCCACCAGGAGCTGAAGCCGCTCCTGGTGAAAGTTCAGTGTTTAAAGTTCAAAGTCAAGTTGGATACCAACGGCTATCGGCCGGAAGTGCTCGATGAACTATTCTCGCAAAAACTGGTCGATTACGTGGCCATGGACGTCAAGGCGCCGCTGGACGGCTCGTACTCCCGGGCGGCCGGGGTGGAGGTAGATACCTCGCTGATCGAGCGGAGCATCAGGGCGATCATAGACTCGGGCCTGCCCCACGAGTTCCGCACCACGGTGGTGCCGGGCTATCATACGGCGGAGTCGATAGCGAAAATCGGGCGGGCGATCGAAGGGGCCCGGAAGTGGGCCCTGCAGCAGTTCGTCCCGGCCCAGGCCGACGACCCGGAATTGCGGAGCCTGAAACCCCTGCTCGAGCCCGAGCTTTTGGAAATGCAGCGCCGGGGGGAGGGGTTTGCCGATAAATGCCTGGTGCGAGGCCTGCGCCAGGTGGCCGAGGCCCCGCCGGAATAGGCGGGGCCCGGTTTTTACCTTGAGTTTTTCCCCGGGCTGTGGTATCTTTTACCAATGCGACCTATGTCTTGCCGGAAAAAGACTCTTTGGATAAGTTGGCAGGGAGAAGAAGGGCTGCCCCGGTTTTATCCCCTGCCAGTGTGCGTCAGAAGGGAAACCGCCCTACTCCACATCGGGTATTGGGATAAGGCCCGGGAGCAGGCGTATCGAAACCTGGAAGCCGCGGAAAGTGCCGGCTCGGTCAGCGATGCCGCCAACTGCCGCTACAACCTGGCTGGTTTCTGCGGGCGTTTTGGAGAGCTGGACAAAGCCATGCACCTGTACCTTTTGGCAATGGATTATTTCGATGAAACAGGCGATAAAACCAGGGCACATTTGGCCATTTGGAACATCGGCAATGTTTACAAGGAACGGCGGGAGTATGAAAAAGCCATTGAGCATTACCGGAGGGCTTTGGAGGTTTTCCTGGCAAAAGATCTTTTCCGGGAAGCGGCAACGATACTCGGGGATTTAGGCGAAATCCTAACCGACCTTTCCGAATATGCCGAGGCAGAGCAGTGCTTTAGAAGGGCCATTGGGCTGTCGCGCAAACACCGCTGTCTGCGCAGCTTGTCCGAGGCCTTAGGCAAGTCGGCCAGGTTCTGCCTGAAGTCCGGTGACATAGAGGCGGCGTTGACTATGCTGGAGGAATCGTTAGCGATAAACCGCTCCATGCGTGACCGCCGCGGAATCGCCGGTGAACTGCTGGCCATGGGTGAGGTTGAAATGGGCCGGGGCATGCCAGGCAGGGCGTTTATATACTTCAGGGAAGCTCTGGACATCTCAACGGAAATCAATGATGAAATAGGCGCTTCCCGCGCCCGGGAGAAAGTGGACGGCGCGGCCGCGCTTATTGACGGACAGGCGACGGAAAGGCAGAAGAACATAAGTAAAATAAACTATACAAGGGGAGTTGAGTCATGCACAAAGCACTCAAGATAGCTCTCATCGCGGCCGGGGCCGTCGTCGTCCTGATAGTCGCCGCCGGGGTCGCCCTCAAGCTGATGTACCCGCCGGCCAAGCTGCGGGCCGTCCTGATGCCCAAGATAGAGGAGGCGGTGGGCAGGAAGGTGACGGTGGAGGGCTTCTCCCTGAGCGTCTGGACCGGGCTGGGGGTGGAGCTGAAGGGGATCGAGCTGGCCAACGCCCCGGGCTTCGCCCAGCAGCCCCAGGCCAGGATCGCGGAGGTGAAGCTGAAGGTCAACCTGCTGGGCCTGCTGAGGCGCCAGCTGCTGATCACCAGCCTGGTGGTGGACCGGCCCGAGATCCTGATCGAGAAGGACAAAGCCGGGAAATTCAATTTCGACGACCTGGTCAAGGCGGCCCCGGCCGACAGCGCCGCCGCTCCGCCGCCGCCCGAGGTTTCGATGCCGGTGTCGATAGCCGTGTCTTCGTTCGCCATAAAGTCGGGCAGCGTCGCGTTCGACGACCGGCAGGCCGGGCTCAAGGTCCTGGCCGGCGGGATAGAGCAGAGGCTGTCCTTCTCCGCCGACCGCAGCATGGAGGACATCAGGACCAAAGGCACCATCGAGGTGGGCGAGATAGCGGTGGCCACCCCGGTGATGTCTGTCTCCCGCATCAGGCTGGGGGTGAGGCACGACCTCAAGGTGGACATGAAGGCCAAGCGGGTGACGGTGAACGAGCTGTCGGTCATCCCGCAGGGCATAGTCCTGACCATGGCCGGCAAGGTTGACAGCTTCGACACCAAACCGGTGCTGGACCTGGAGCTGAAGACCGCTTCCATCGAGGTCAACCGGATATTCCAGGCCCTGCCGCCGGAGGTCCGCAAGCAGGCGGGCGGGGTGACGGCCAGCGGGCTGATCGAGCTGGGGCTCAAGGTGACCGGCCAGGTGGACCCCAAGGACCCCAAATCCAAGCCCAAGGTGGAAGGCCGGGTGGCCCTCAAGGACATCGGGGTCAAGTACGCCCAGCTCCCGAAATCAATCTCAGGCGTCAACGGGGACATACGCTTCTCCGAGAACGACCTGGACGTCAGGCGGCTGGCGGCCAAGCTGGGTTCGGCCGGCTTCGAGCTGGCCCTGCTGGTGAGGAACTTCGAGGACCCGTTCGTAAAGGCGAAGCTTTTGGGCAGCTTCGACCTGGGCGAGGTCAAGGACTACGCGCCTCTGGAGCCGGGCACGACCCTGGCCGGGATCATCAAGGCCGATTTCAAGGCCGAGGGCCTGGTCAGAAAAGCTGATTCCTTCAACATGGACGGCAAGGTGGAGCTGGACAAGCTTTCATTCGCCACCCCGGCCCTGATGAAGCCGGTGACCAACATGACCGGGACCATCACCCTCACCAAGGACCTGGTCAACATCCCGGACATCTCGTGCTCCATCGGCAGATCGTCGATGTCGTTCACCGGAAAGCTGAAGAATTTCCTTTCGCTTGTCCCAGAACAACCCAAGCAGCCGGGTCAGCCGGCCATCGCGCTTCCCAAACAGGGAAAAGCAACGTTCGACTTCGCGTTGAACTCGCCCCTTTTGGAC
>DHHE01000211.1:0-7671 GCA_002403115.1 bacterium UBP2_UBA4780
CCCTGGGTCGACGAGATAAAGATCGGATGCCCGAAGTGCGGCCGGGAGATGTCGCGCGTCCAGGACGTGGGAAACCCCTGGCTGGACGCGGGGATCGTCATGTTCTCCACGGTGATGCCGCCGGAGAAGTGCTTTACCCCGGACAAGGAGAAATCGGGAAGATACCGCTACGATCCGTCCCAGGTCTACCCGGCCACCAGGGAGGGTTACTGGAAGGAGTGGTTCCCGGCCGACTTCATCACCGAGTGCTTCCCGGGCCAGTTCCGCAACTGGTTCTACGCCATCCTGACGATGAGCACCGTCCTGGAGGGTCAGAGCCCGTTCCAATGCCTGCTGGGCCACGCCCTGGTCAAGGACGAACGGGGCGACGACATGCACAAGTCCAAGGGGAACTCGATCCCGTTCGACGAGGCGGCCGAGAAGATCGGGGCCGACCTGATGCGCTGGATGTTCTGCCGCCAGAACCCGGTCCAGAACCTGCACTTCGGCTACCACGTGGCCGCCGAGTTCAAGCGCAAGCTGCTGACCCTGCACAACGTCTATTCCTTCTACGTCACCTACGCCCGGCTGGACGGGTTCACGCCCACGGGCAAGGACCTCGGGGGAAGCAGCCTCTCCCCGCTGGACCGATGGATCCTGTCGGAGCTGAACATACTGGCCGGGGCGGTCCGGGAGCGGCTGGACGACTACGACGCCATGTCCGCCTGCCGGGGGATAGAGTCGTTCATTGAGGACCTGTCCACCTGGTACGTCAGGCGCTCCCGGCGCCGCTTCTGGAAATCGGAATCGGACTCGGACAAGGAGGCGGCCTACCTCACCCTGTACGCCTGTCTGGAGACCCTGCTGCGGATGATGGCGCCCATCATGCCGTTCTGGACAGAGTCCATGTACCAGAACCTGGTGAGGGCGGTCGATCCCAAAGCCCCGGAGAGCGTCCATCTGTGCGGCTATCCCGAGCCGGAGCCCGACAGGGTGACCGGCGACCGCGCCCTTTCGGAGGAGATGGCCCTGGTGCGCAAGGTGGTCTCGCTGGGCCACGCCGCCCGCAAGGAGGCCAAGATAAAGGTGCGCCAGCCGCTGGCCATGCTTTCCTACTGCGGGGAGAAGGGCGGGGATTGGGCCGTGGTCGAGAAGCACAAGGATATCATCAAAGACGAGGTCAACGTAAAAGAAATAGCAAAAACAGAAAACCCCAAAGACCTGGTTGAATACAAAGCCAAGGGCATCTTTTCAAAAATCGGCCCCAAATATGCGGCTAGGGGGAAGATCGTCCAAGATTACATTTCTAATTTAAACACAGATCAAATCAAGACCCTTCAAGATCAAGGGCAGCTTGAAGCCCACATGGAGTTTGGCCCGGCTGTGATCTTGAAGGAAGAGGTTGAGGTCCTTGCGATCCCGTTGCCTGGCTTGGCGGTCAAACAGGAAGGGACGGATGTTGTTGCCCTCGATTTAAGAATAACTCCGGAGCTCGAAGCCGAAGGCATGGCCCGGGAGCTGGTGCACGTCATCCAGAACCTCAGGAAGAGTTCGGGCCTGGAGGTGTCGGACCGCATCACCGTCCGCTACGGGGCCGACATCGACCTGGGACGGGCCATGGACAAGCACCGGGAATGGATCATGAGCGAGGTGCTGGCCGCTTCGCTGGAGCCCTTCGACTTCGCTCAGGGCGGGACCGGGACGCCGGGAGCCGGAGCCGTCGAGGCCGAGATCAACGGAAACAGAACAGTACTTTCAATAGAGAAAAACTAAGCGGAGCCACCGGATGAACAAAAGAGACGCGCAGAAGTTCGAAGCCAGGCTGATCGAGGAGCGCAAGCGCTGCCTCAAGGAACTGGGGCAACTGGAGAACGAGGAGCTGATGATCAACCAAAAGGAGGCCTCGGGCGACCTGTCCTCCTACTCCTTCCACATGGCCGACCAGGGCTCGGACACCATGGAGAGGGAGAAGAACGTCTTCCTGGTGTCAAGCAAGGGCAACGACCTCTACGAGATCGACCAGGCCCTGCTGCGCATCAAAGACTCCAAGTACGGCAGCTGCCTGCACTGCGGCAAGGAGATCGAGCGGGAGCGGCTGGAGGCCATGCCCCACGCCAGGCTCTGCATCAAGTGCCGCCAGGAGGAGGAGAAGGAGTCCCGCAACAACCGCCACGGCGAGAGCCTGATAAGTGACCGCGTCTAGGGACCGGCTGGCGGCCGGACTGACAGCCGCGGCGGTTTTCGCCCTGGACCAGACCACCAAGGAGGCGGTCAGGGCGTCCCTGTCCCTGGGCGAATCACGGCCGCTTCTGGGCGACCTGGTGCGGATAACCTACATCATGAACCCCCAGGGGCTGATGGGCCTGTCGTTCGGGCCGGCCGGCCATCTGCTGCTGCTGCCCCTGTCGCTGCTGGCGGCGGCGGCCATCCTCTACCTGTTCATCCGCTGGCAGCGGGCCGGCACCCTGGCCTCGGTCAGCCTGGGGCTGATACTGGCCGGCGCGGCCGGGAACATCCTGGACCGCGTCCGGTTCGGGGCGGTGGTGGACTTCATCGACTGCGACATCCCGGACATCGCCATCCCGCCGTTTCGGGCGGGGTTCATCAACTTCTCCGGGTTCGCCCTGGACCGGTGGTACACCTTCAACGTGGCCGACAGCGCGGTGCTGCTGGGGGTGGCCGTGCTTTTCGTGCTGTCGCTGCTGCGGGAGGAAGGCCGGGGGAAGCCCGGGCCGGCCTGACCCCTTGGGCCTGCTTATGAAAGGCTTCACGCCATCAACCAGGCGGCCTTCAGGCATACTGCGGCCGCTGTTGCTTTTTACGGCCCTGTCCGCAGCCCTGGCGGCCCCGGCCCGGGGCCAGGGGCCGGCCGAAGAAGGCCCCGGGCTCGAGCCCTCTTCCGGGAGCCCGGCGGAGGTGCCGGCGGACAGCGCCGACGGCAGCCGGGCGGCGGACACGTCCGCGGCGGCACCGGGGGAGGGATGGGACCTTCCCGGCGACGACGGATCCTACGAGGCCATCCGCTACCAGGGGCAGAGGATCGACTATCTGGTGGACCGGGAGCTGATCGTGCTGACCGGACAGGCCCGGGTGCGATACAAGGACATCCGGGTGGAGGGCGACAGCATCAGCTTCGACACCAGGCGCCAGGAACTGACGGTCAGCCGGAACCCGGTGCTCTACGACAAGGAGGACGCCATCCGGGGCGACCGCATGGTCTACAACTTCCGTACCCGCCGGGGATGGATCTACAACGGCTCCACCGATTTCGAGAAGGGGCGCTACTGGGGGCGGCGCATCCGCCAGGTGGGCGAGAGGACGCTCAACGTGGACTACGGGCGCTACACCACCTGCGACGCCGAAAACCCGCACTACTACTTCTGGGCCAGGCGGATGAAGATCTACCTGGACGACAAGCTGGTGGCCCAGCCGGTGGCCCTGTGCTTTTCCGGCGTCCCGGTGCTGGTGTTGCCCTTCTGGATGCTGCCGCTGCGGCACGACCGCCATTCTGGCTTCCTGATGCCCCGCTTCGGCAACAGCGCCTACGAGGGGGTCTACGTCAAGAACATGGCCTACTACCAGGTGATCGACGAGAGGTCGGACCTGACGGTGTCCGGCGACTACCTGGAGTTCGTGGGCTGGCGCGGCAACCTGGAGGGACGCTTTTTGGCGGCCAACCGGATATCGGCCCTGGGCAACTTCGCCTTCCTGGAGGACCGCCGCCAGCTGCAGAGGCGGTGGAACCTGAACGCCGACTACAGCCACCGCCTGGGCCGGAGGACTTCGGCCGCGGGCCGGGCGGCCTTCCTCAGCGACACCCGGTACCACACCGACTTCTCCGACGACCTGAACACCAGGCTGGACCGCAACCTCCGCTCCTACCTGGCCCTCAACCACTCCTGGCCCACCGGGGGGCTGTCGGCCGCGGCCGACCACTCGCACAACCTGGACCTGGAGACGAAAAGCACCCGGCTTCCCGAGATCGCGGCCAGCCTTTACCGGCTGGACCTGCCGGGCGGGATCGCCGGGCTGTCGGGGGGGAGCTACTTCATCAACACCCGGACATCCGACCGTAACGGCCTCGACCGCCACCAAGGATGGGACAACACGGCCAACCTGAGCACCGCCCTGCACTTGTTCCGGCACATTACCGTTTCCCCCCGGGCCTCCCTAAGGGCCACCTGGTACGACCGCGACACCAGCGGCAGCCGCAACACCGTTCGCTGGCTCTATAACGGAGGGGTCACCGCCGGGACCACCCTTTACGGCCTGCTGCCGTTGGGCCTGGGGCCGCTGCTGGGACTGAGGCACGTGGCCCAGCCCAGCCTCTCCTATTCCTACGCCCCCAAGATCGACCAGGGCCGCTACCACGTCTTCGGCTCCATCGGCCAGATGGGCGAGCAGAGGCACCTGGGCGTCTCGCTGGGCAACACCTTCCAGGCCAAGTACCGCAAGGGCAAGGGGACGGCCAAGGTCGACCTGCTGTCGGTCTCGTCATCGGCCGGCTACAATTATCTGGCGGCCGAGAAGCGCTGGAGCGGCATCGGCACCTCGGCCGCGGTGCTGCCCGGCAACCCGCTGTTCGACCTGAGGCTGTCCAACTATTACGACGTTTACCGGAAACGCAGCGAGTACACCAACCTGGACGCCGGGCTCAGGCTATCCGGGGCCTTCGGACGGCCCCAGCCGAAAACCGCCCCGGGCAAGGCGGAGGCGGATACCGCGCTTCCCGGCCAGGCCTCGGACTCAACCGCCGGGACACTTATCGGCGAAACGGCCGATGCCAGCGCAGCCGATGGGGACAGCACCGGCACCCCGGCCGATTCGGCGCGTCCGGAGACGTCCGGCTCGCTCCAGGGCCCGGGCGGGCTGCCCTGGTCTGCCTGGCTGGGGCTGAGCCAGGGTTGGCGCGCCGGCCAGGGGGCGGTCCAGTCGATGGTGCGCGGCTCGGCGGAGGCCAGCATCACCAAGAACTGGAAGGTGAGCTACGGCCAGTACTACGATGTCCGCCAGCGGCAGATGGTGTCCCAGGAGTACTCGGTCTACCGCGACCTCCACTGCTGGGAGGCCAGGTTCTCCAGCACCAAGAGCGGCATCTACTGGTTCTACGAGATAAGGATCAACCTCAAGTCCATCCCCGAGCTCAAGCTGCAGCTGCCGAAGTCGGGCCGGGCTTCCTACTAGTGAAAGGAAGATGTCAATGCTATATTAATATAGGTATTAATTGCGGCCGCCAGGCGGGAGGATCGCGGATGCAGGTCCCGGAAACGCCGATTGACCTTGACAAATCCTTGCATATAGGATAAAATAACCATTCTATACCCAAGAAATACACAGGAGCCATATTGATGAAAAGAGCCAACTTGTGGAAGGCCGTCCTGACAACGGCCATCCTGGCGGCCGCCATCTGGCAGCTGGTGCCCACCCTCAGGCTCCAGGGCCTGTCGGAGAAGGAACGGGAGGAGATGCCGCGGGACGCCCTGAACAAGCTGCATACCAAGGCCATTCACCTGGGACTGGACCTCAAGGGAGGCATGCACCTGGTGCTGGAGCTGGACCACCGCGGCCTGGCCAAGGCGGTGGGCCGCCAGCCGGGCGAGATAACCCAGGAGGAGATCTCGGACGCCTCCGACCGGGCGCTGGAGATCATCCGCAACCGGGTGGACCAGTTCGGGGTGGCCGAACCCAGCATCCAGAAGCAGGGGGCCGACCGGATCGTGATCCAGCTGCCCGGGGTGGACCGGGAGCGGGCCCGGGGCCTGATCGGAACCACCGCCATGCTGGAGTTCAAGCTGGTACAGGAGGACAAGGTCACCCAGGAGGTGCTGGACAAGATCGACAAGGCGCTGGCGGCCGACAAGACCCTGATATCGGACAGCACCCTGTTCGGCGACAAGCCGTTCAGCTCGCTGCTGGCCTCGTACACCGGCGAGATGCTGGTGATGGAGCAGGACCGGGAGCTGGTGCAGAAGGCCCTGCAGAACCCGCTGGTCCAGGCGGCCGTCCCCTTCGAGTACGAGTTCCTCTGGGGGGAGCGCGTCAGCCGCGAGGGGACCCGGGGCATGATGCTCTATCTGGTCAAGAAGGCGCCGGAGGTGACCGGGGCGGCCCTGGCCGACGCCCGGATGACGGTGGGCACGGCCGACAATCCCGGCGAGCTGGCGGTCGACTTCACCCTGGTGCGCAAGTACGCCAACGCCTTCTCCCGGATAACGGCCGCCAACATCAAGCGCCGTCTGGCCATCGTCCTGGACGGAAAGGTGGTCTCGGCCCCGGTCATCCAGACCCGGATCCCCAACGGCCGCGGCCAGATCACCCTGGGCTCGGGCGGCACCACCGAGACGGCCAAGGACCTGGCCATCATCCTGCGGGCGGGCGCCCTGCCGGCGCCGGTCAACATCATCGAGGAGCGCTCGGTGGGCCCGTCGCTGGGCCAGGACTCCATNNTCTACTACCGGCTGGGCGGGGTGGTGGCCGACCTGGCACTGCTCTTCAACATGGTGGTGCTGCTGGCGGTGATGGCCGCCTTCCGCTTCACCCTGACCCTGCCGGGCATCGCCGGCATCGCCCTGACCGTGGGGATGGCGGTTGACGCCAACGTGCTGATATTCGAGCGGATACGAGAGGAGCTGCGGGCCGGCAAGACGGTGCGGGCGGCCATCGAGGCCGGCTACGAAAGGGCCTTCACCACCATCTTCGACGCCAACGTCACCACCGTCATGGCGGCCGCCGCCTTGTTCGTGTTCGGCACCGGCCCCATCAAGGGCTTCGCGGTGACCCTGATGATCGGCCTGGCGGTCTCCATGTACACGGCCATCACCGTCACCCGGCTGATATTCGAGTGGATCACCGCCAAGTGGAACATCCAGAAGCTGCCGATTTGAGGATGAGCGCCATGATATCGTTTTTCAAGTACCAGTCGAACTATCCCCTGGTCCAAAACCGGGGCAAGGCCTACCTGGTGTCGGCGGCCATCCTGGGCGTCAGCCTGATATCCCTGGCCATCCACGGCGGGCTGAAGCTGGGAGTGGACTTCACCGGGGGCACCCTGCTGCAGATACACTTCGACCAGCCCATGGCCGCCGACCAGGTGCGCCGGGCCCTGGCTGATGAGGGCCTGGCCGGGGCGGAGATCCAGCGGGTGCGGGACACCGAGCGCATCAAGAACTCCTTCCTCATCCGCACCGGGTCCAAGGAGGGCGCCCAGGCCGCCGACGAGACCGGACCCCAGGTGCTATCGTTGAGCGCCGATCACAACCCGTCAGCCGGATCGGCCAAGGTCACCGTCAGGGCGCGCATCTCAGACGCGGGAAGAGGTGACGCCATGGTGGATTCAGCGGTCTGCTCCGTCGAGGGGCTGGAGAAGCCGCTGGCCATGGTAGCCGAGCCGGGGCGCGAGCCAGGCGTGTTCGTGGCCGTGGTCCCGACCGCCGGGCTCAAGGCCGGGGGCCGGCAACGGGTGACGGTGTCGGGACGCGACGCCAACGGCAACTGGGGGGAGGCCCAGCGGATCTTCCTCTTCCCCACCGGCCCGGGCAAGACCGCCCTGGCCCCGGATCAACAAGCCCTGGCCGTTTTCACCGCGCTGGAGGACCCGGTTCCGGGCGGGGCGGTGGCCGCCAAGATAGTGGAGGCCCTGCAGAAGCGGCATCCCGACAACAAGGTGACGGTGGACAGCGAAGAGACGGTGGG
>DHHE01000211.1:7750-10194 GCA_002403115.1 bacterium UBP2_UBA4780
CCACGACGTGCTGGGGACCCTGGGCTTCATCTCGATCACCGGGATGGAGTTCAACCTGCAGTCGGTGGCGGTGCTGCTGACAGTCATCGGCTACTCCATCAACGACTCCATCGTGGTGGCCGACCGCATCCGGGAGAACGTCCGCAAGCCGCACAAGGAGAGCTATCTGGAGCTGGTGAACCGCAGCGTCAACGAGACCCTGTCCCGGACGGTGATCATGGTGTTGACGGTTTTCATGGTGCTCATCAGCCTTCAGTTCTTCGCCGGGCGGGTGCTGTCGGACTTCACCAAGCCACTGCTGTTAGGCCTGCTCATCGGCACCTACTCCTCGATCTTCATCGTGGCCTCGCTGGTGGTCGACTGGGAGATCAAGTCGCCCTCCAAGCGGAAGAAGTGAGCTTACGGAAGCATCGGGCCCCGCCGACGGCGGGGCCTTTTTGCTATTGACAAAACGGCCGTAAGGGGATAAGATTTAACGGGAGCGCAACCAGCAGCGGAGAACCGTGTTTTTCTTCATTTTCCCCATCGGCAACGAGAGCTGGATCAGCCGGCTGCCCCGCCTGACCATCGGCCTGATCGCGGTCAACATCCTGGTTTTCCTGGCCACCAGCCTGGGCAACGCGGCCATCGAGAGGGATTTGGCCCGGCTGGACGGCCTGATGAAGTCCATCGAGCAGAGGCACCTTTACCGGATGGCCTGGGAGAATCCCGAGGTTTTCCGCCTGCCGACGGACTCGCTGCGCCAGGCCATAGCCCTCGGCCGGGTGATACCCGGGGAGGACCCCGACTACTTGTTATGGCTCTCCTCCTACCAGAAGTTCCAGGAGACGGCCGAGAGCTCGCCCTTCCGCCTTCTCGGCTTCATCCCCGGGGACTTCAACCCGCTGAAGATAATCACCGCCATGTTCCTCCACGCCGGCATCTGGCACCTGCTGGCCAACCTGGCCTTCCTCTGGCTGGTGGGATGCAACATCGAGGAGAGCTGGGGCTGGAAGGTCTTCGGCGGCATCTATGTTTTATCCGGAACCATCGCGGCCCTGAGCCATCTGGCGGCCCATCCCCAGAGCCTGGCGCCCATGGTCGGCGCCTCGGGGGCCGTGGCTGGCGTCATGGGGGCCTTCATGGTCAGGCACTTCAGGGCCAAGATCCGCTTCTTCTACCTGGTCCTGGTCATCATCAAACCATTCGTGGGCACGGTCAGCCTGTATGCCGGAGCGGTGCTTCCCGTCTGGTTCCTGCTGCAGCTTCTGGGCGCCGGCTGGGGCGGGGGTGACGGGGTGGCCTACTGGGCGCATGTCGGGGGGTTTTCCTTCGGGGCGGCGGCCGGCCTGGCGGTGCGTTTCCTAAGGCTGGAGAAGCGCATAATCGAACCCATGATCGAGCGGGAGCAGGAGAAGCTCAGGCTTTCCCCCAAGCTGGGCCGGGCACTCCAGCTTCTGGACGAAAGCGACCAGGCCGGGGCCAGGGCCCTGCTGCAACAGGCGATGAACGAGGAGCCCGGCAGCCTGGACGCGCCCCTGGCCCTGGCCCGGCTGTCGGCCGACGGCGGCCAGGAGGACATCGCCGGGCGGTGTTACAACCGGGCGCTGGAGCTGCTGATAGACCGGGGGGACGCCCAGCAGACGGCGGCCGTGTTCGCCGAGATCAAGGAGAGGAACCTGGAGGGGCGGCTTTCGGAGAGGACCATGTTCACCGTGGCCGGAATGCTGGAGCGGGACGGCCAGCACCAGGAGGCGGCGGTGCTCTACCACCTTTTCATCGTCCAGTATCCCAGGGCCCTGGTCAGGCCCAAGGCGTTGCTCAGGCTGTATCATATATACCGGAAGCAGTTCAATGACGAGCCCCGGGCAGCCAAGGTGCTGGAGCAGCTCCGGGCCGAGCATCCCGACTTCCCGGCGCCGGAGGCTTGAGCGGTTTCAGGATTTTATAAGGAAGCCAGGAAACGCCTTATAGCCATCTTCTGCCTACTTACCCTGAGCGCGCCTGTGGTGAGCATGGTCGGGATAGCCGAAGGGCAGACCACCCACAACCTGGATATAATCTGGCATTGCCCCAAGCCGGATACGTTTCCCTGGGGAGCCTGGGGGTATGCCATCGCCGCCGGTGACTTTAATAATGATTCCTTCATTGATATAGTGTCTTCTTTAAGGATTAGCCAGAACCTTCCCATTAACTGGAAAAAATATTTTTATTCGAGTAATCCATTGGATACTATCCCGGATATTGTGATAAGCGATTACATCGGCAGCTCCAGCCCTAACGCCATGTGTTCCGGCGATTTCAACGGTGACGGCATAACAGATTTAGCCATAAGCGATCCGGTAGGCCGGGACACACTTGGCCGGGTGGACATCTTCTATGGCAGGACGGGTTTTGACCTGCAACCGGATACCTGTATTCGCGGTCCGGTGTCTGTCAAGGGCTGCGAGTTCGGAAGGGCTCTG
>DHHE01000179.1:0-320 GCA_002403115.1 bacterium UBP2_UBA4780
TCATGCGCCATGCTAAGCTCCTTTGTGAAATCAGCCCAAATGACCTGTCGCGGGTTTGCCGAAAGCTTGCCCGCCGTTTCCCAGCCTTCCCGAGCAGCCTCGTGATCGCCCAGGCACAGGGACGCGATGGCCCCGAACACGGCGGCCTCGAAATGCGGCGCCAGCCCCAGGGCCCCGGCCTCCCCGCGGCTTCGTCCAATGAACGCCAGGGCCTCCCGGTATTGCCGCCCCTCGCACGCCAGCAGGCCCAGGTGCTTGTTTATCAGCATCCGGGCGAGCCCGCATTCCGGCCCGGCCGCCATCTCCAGCGCCTGCTCCAG
>DHHE01000179.1:385-864 GCA_002403115.1 bacterium UBP2_UBA4780
TTCCAGCCGGTGCCGGCCGGCCGCGCCGTGCGCCATGGCGGTGTTGGCGGCGATGAACGCCAGGTGGCGAAGGTCCCCGCTCCGCCGGAGGTGGTATTCGGCCCGGCCCAGATTCTCCAGTGCCTGTTCCCATTTCTCCAGCTTTACGCAGGCCAGGCCCAGGCAGGCGAACATGTTTCCCATCTCCGGGGTTTGCATCAGTCCTGCTGATCTGGCAATGAAGCCCTCCAGCAGATCCACGGCCTCGGCCGGCCGGCCGGTTTGCACCAGGCCGTCCCCCAGCATCAGGACCAGAAAATCCATCTCGCCGTCGCCGCCGGCCAGTTCCAGCCCGGCCCGGGAGTGGCGGACGACCGCCTCCCAGTCCCCGGCCCGATGGGCCAGCGAGGCCAGCCTCTCCTCGGCCTGCATCCGCAGGGCTTTGTCGCCCGAGGCCGCGGCCTCCCTGGCAGCCTCCAGGACGATCTCCTCCCCTTGTT
>DHHE01000179.1:875-5606 GCA_002403115.1 bacterium UBP2_UBA4780
CTCCGGAAAGGGACTCGATCGCCTGCCTCGCCGACTCCGCCGCCGGCCCCGGCTGGCCCGCCGCCAGGCGCAGGAGTATGGCCGTCTTGAAAAGCTCCCAGCCGCCGCCGAGTTCTCCCCACCGCCTCTCCAACAGTTCCAGGCCCGGCCGGTACCTGGCCAGGCTCCGGCAAAGCCCGGCCGCCCGGATGACCTCGGTTCTCAGCTCGTCGCCGGCCAGCAGGCCGGAATCGGCCAGAAGCATCGAGTAGCGCAGGGCGGCCTCGCGGTCGTTTCCCTCCGAGGCCCGGAGCAGGAGGGTTCGGCAATGGGCCAGCCAGGCCTCGGCGTCGCCTGCCTTGAGGCAGGCCCGCAGCAGGGCCGGGGAAGGCTCTCCCATCCCGCCCCTTCCGGCCGCGGCGGCGCATTCCTCGCCGGTGCAGCGCCCGGCCGCCAAGCCCCGCACCGCCTCGCCGGCGAAACGGAGCCCGCCTTCCCCTGACCGCGTCCATTCCGCAAGGGCCAGCCCGGTCCCTTCTCCGCCGGCCGGCGCCTTCCCGGCCAGAGCCAAGCCCTTGAGCCGGGACCTCTGGCTTTCAGCCAGGGCCTCCCATCTCCCGGCCCAGACGTCTTCCACGGCCGCTCCGGCGTCCAGGGCCAGGATGCCCTGCCAGTCGGCTACCCAGTGAATCCGCTCCGGGTAGACCAGCCTCCGGCGGATCAGGGCGTCCAGCAGAGCCGCCGCCGTCTTCACGTGGCCCCCGGCCTGTTCCTCCAGCCAGCCGGCCAGGTTCTCCAAATCCTCCGGATAGGCGCCTTGGAGAAGCCGCCCCAGCATCTCCCGGTAATCGCCGGAGCCCAGGCCGCGAAGGAGCACCGTCGGCGTGCCCGCGTCCTCCTCCGGCCCGGCGGCCAATTCGACGATGCGCCTCCCGCCTCCCTCCGGCAGTTCCGCTTCCCCCTCGCGCAGAACAAAGCACCCGGGCGGCGCCCGCTCCAAGCTGCGTCCCCTGCCCTTGCCCGCCATGACCGCCTCGGACCCTGCCAGCTGGAGCAGGAACTTCAGCTCCTCGAGGAACCTGGTGCCCCCTGTCCCCGGCCGCGCCCGGATGACGATGAGCCCGGCGCCCTGGCGGCAGGCGGCCAGGGCCTGCCTCAGCTCCCGCCTTCTGCCGCAGAACGGCATTTCGGCCGCCAGGGCCTGGTCGGGCATCAGCCCGGCCTCGGCCATGGCCCAGGCCAGCTGGACGCCGTCCCGCACCCGGTCGAGCGGCCGGCATCTGAGCATGGCCCTCAGCATCTCGCCGGCCGCCGGCGCCAGGCCCGGGGGCATATCCTCAAGCCACCGCTCGCCGGGATCCAGCTTCAGTTCCGGCCCCGGCCCGATGCCGCCCAGCATCTCCCAGACGAGCAGGCCCAGGCTGTAAACGTCCCCGGCCGGGGAGACCTCGCCGCGCTGCAGGGATTCGGGCGCCGCGCAGGCCGGGGTGCCGGCAAAGCCGGGCCGGCCGGTTTGGCGCGGGCTGCCGGCCAGGCCCAGGTCGATGAGCTTGGCCGCGCCGTCCGAGAAACGGACGTTCTCCGGCTTGATGTCCCCGTGGACCAGCCCGTTCCCGTGGAGATGCCTGAGGACCGAGGCCAGGGCCGCCCATGTTTCCATTGCCGGCCTGATGCCCCCCGGCCCCGATATCACCGCCGGCACGGGGGCCTCGAGCAGCTCCAGGGACAGGAAGGCCCGGCCTCCGGCCCGGTGAAAGTCCAGCGCCCGCACCAGGCCCGGGTGGCGCAGGCGGTGCAGGCGCGCGTATTCCATCTTCAGCGAAACGGCTGTCGCTCCATCGGCCGTCTTGAGGGCCACCTCAGAGCCGGTGGCCAGGTCCAGGGCACGATACACCTTCGAGGCGCCGCCCTCGCCCAGCGGCCCCAAGATCCGATAACGCCAGTGGCCGGCTCCGTCGCCTTCCATGTTCTTCAGCTGGTTGATTTTCGTTCCATCCGGTTGGCCTTAGGGTCCCTCTATTTATTGCCTTTTTTGGTTCTTCTGGGTTTGTAATGGGTGAAAAAGGTGGTTGGCTGGGTACCAATTGGGTTTCATCCGCATCCTTTATTCCCCTTTCTTAAAAGAAAGGGGCAAAGAACTTGTCCGCCGTTCGGCCGAGCGTTCGACCGAGCTCACGCCGAGGTCTCAGACCGAGGCCCGGCCCCGCCATGGCGGGGCTGACGGCGGGGCCCCGGGCGCCAACCCCGGTAAAGGCCGCATCGGCGGACGGGGAACACAGTAGTGGCCGTAAAGAATTTATTGCAGAGCTGGGCCCTATTTGTTCGATCAATAAATTCAGGACACGGATAGATAGGCATACCCGGTAGCCGCGCGGCCGAGCTCTTTGGTTACTTTCTGGCGGTACAGAAAGTAACGCCGATAGGTGTGATAAAATCAACAAGATTGTCGGTAAACAACCTAACAGTAACTTCCGCTCGATATCGCGTTTAGCGTTGTAAATGGCAGAATACTACCCACACTAAAACCGGAAGAGCCATTTAAGAAAGCATGACGGTAAGCCAGCCATGGACGAAATGAGCCCGACACCCCGGCCCCAATTCGAGCGCCTGCTCCCGGTGCAGGAGGACGCCCTCAAGGAGGTGTTCAACATCGGCTCGGGCCAAGCGGCCACCACCCTGGCCGAGGCCCTGGGGGTCAAGGTGCTGGTGTCGGTTCCGGCCATCGGCATCAGCCCGGTCGAGGAGGTGCTGTCCTCGCTGGCCAAGCCGGCCACCCCGGTGGTCAGCCTGGTCAACATCTTCGCCGGCGACATCTCGGGCTGCACCGTCTGGCTGATGCCGGGCGACCAGGCCAAGGACTTCGCCCACCTGTGCTGGCACCACATGCCCCAGTCCCGGAAGCGGGCCGAGTTCGACTTCGGGCGGATCCACCGGGAGATCTCGGACTGCCTGACCGGGGCCTACCTGAACACGGTGGAGAACATGCTGGGCCTGATGACGGTGCCCTCGACCCCGATGCTGATGTCCGGGGTGATGAGGGCGGTGCTGGAGAAGATACTGAGCGAGCGCAGCCAGGGGACCGGGGCGGTGGCCTTCGTCCAGAACAAGTTCACCATGGGCGAGAAGCCCCACAGCCACGTGGGGTTCTTCATGATGGTGCCGGACTTCGACTCCCTCAAGAGGATGCTGGAGATCCTGAAGGTGGCCGAGTACTGACGTTAAAAGATGCGGCTTTTAGACCATCATCGGATGGTCTTTTTTGTTTCGGCCCGCCCGTCTTTTCGGCATTGACACCTTGCTAAAAGTATGATAATATAAAAAGTTATGAAAATCCTGATCGTCGGCTCGGGCGGCCGCGAACACGCCCTGGCCTGGAAGATCGCCCAGAGTCCCCTGGTCAAGAAGATTTTCGCGGCCCCTGGCAATCCGGGCATCGCCGCCCTGGCCGAATGCCGGCCGGTCCCGGCCCACCATCTGGAGGGGATCCGCGACCTGGCCCTGGCCGAGCGCGTCGACCTGGCGGTCATCGGCCCGGACGACTGCCTGGCGGCCGGGGCGGTGGACCTGCTGCAGGCCGCGGGCGTCAGGGCATTCGGCCCCACCCAGGCGGCCGCCCGCATCGAGTCCTCCAAGTCGTTCGCCAAGGAACTGATGGCCGAGGAGCGCATCCCCACCGCCCGGTCGGCCGCGTTCTCCGATTTCCAGCGGGCCTGCGACTACGTCGACTCGCACCCGCTGCCGTCGGTGGTCAAGGCCAGCGGCCTGGCCCTGGGCAAGGGGGCCGTCATCTGCCACTCGCGGGAGCACGCCCGGCAGGCGCTGCGCTCCATGATGGTCGACAAACTCTTCGGGCAGGCCGGCGAGACGGTGGTGGTCGAGGAGTTCCTGGAGGGGCGGGAGGTGTCCATCCACGCCCTCTGCGACGGAAGCCAGGCCGCGCTCTTCCCGCCGGCCCAGGACCACAAGGCCGTTTCCGACGGCGACCAGGGGCCGAACACCGGCGGCATGGGCTGCTGCTGCCCGGTGCCCTGGGTCACCCAGGACATGCTGGCCGAGATAAAGCGGCGCATCGTCGAACCTGTTCTGCGCGCCCTGGCCAGGCGGGGCGCTCCGTTCAAAGGATGCCTTTATCCCGGCCTGATGCTCACCAGGGACGGCTTCAAGGTGCTCGAGTTCAACGCCAGGTTCGGCGACCCGGAGACCCAGGCCTACATGCCGCTTCTGGAGAGCGACCTGGTGGAGGCCCTGCTGGCCTGCGCCGAGGGGACGCTGGGCCGGACCGGGGTAAAATGGGGGCGGGGTGCGGCGGCCTGCGTCATAGCCGCCTCCGAGGGCTATCCCGGGGCCTACCGCAAGGGCCTGGAGATCGCCGGGCTGGACGAAGCCGGCCGGGTGCCCGGGGTGTCGGTCTTCCAGGCGGGGACCGCGGTCGATCAAGGCAAGCTGGTCACCTCGGGAGGGCGGGTGCTGGGGGTGACCGGTTGCGCCGAAAGCCTTGAGGGCGCCCTGGAATCGGCCTACCGGGCCATGGGGCTCATAACATTCCAGGGGATGCACTACCGCCGGGACATAGGGCGCAGGGACCAAAGGATGGCAGGGGATCATGGTTAGAAGCCTATCGAACTTTTTATGGCTCTTCCGGTTTTAGTATGGGTACTGGAGAAGTTTTCTTGGAACGCAAAACGATTGCTTTTAGACGGTTACGTGACACCAGGAGCCGTAATATCTTGTCTTCTTTCCCGCTTTCTCTTC
>DHHE01000075.1 GCA_002403115.1 bacterium UBP2_UBA4780
ATGATGGTTAATATATCATCAAGCTAACGTCTCGCCGCACCACGCAGCGGCGAGCACTATACTATTATATAGATGTGCGAGCCGTTTAGCGCGCACAACTTCTTACGCCAAACCTTGCGCCACACTTGCGTTTCAAAATGAGTGCGCGACGTGGTGCGGCGTGTTAGGCGAAGACTTATGGCTATCTGAACCGATAGCCCAACATTTCTACAGCTTTATTAGCTTTGTTATTTCTTATGGGTAATACATTAGGAAACACCCATCCAAGAAGCTCCTGTATGTTAGATGCACCAAATTGCTCTAACTTATACTTCTCGTCGACCAAGAGGGCGGAGATTCGTCGTGCAACATCATCAGAAGAATGTAGAAGGTACGCGAGCGAATATCGAATTCTCTCTATTGAGTTATCCTTGGCAAAACTATCGTGCGCATGGAACCGTTGGGTACGCATACCGCCTGAATACAGTGAGGAATAGATATCACGGGCGTCTCGACGGGTAAGCCTTTGGATAACTATCGGACTGAGCAAGGAACGAAACCACTTGGAGTGCGAATAGAGTTTACCGGTCCATTCTGATTCAGATTTATCCCATTCGATAAACTCTCTGAACATCAGAGGAAGTACCTTCCTACGATACTGTCGATCAGATTTAATACGCCGGATGTTTGCACGATCCCATACTTTGACAATCCAATGCCAAAAGTGGTCGATGGCGAGATAGACAGGAACACGAGGCCATTCCCTTTGAGCCTCTTTCCCGACGATACTCCTAACATCATCAACGCACTTCCAGAAACCGTAGTAGTCCATTCCTTCTTTTCTAATCCTTGGTTTGTGTCGTGGGAGACGGGGGATAACGAAACGTCGTTCGAACTTGCTATGTTTGGTATTCGCCTTCCCTATGTCTATCATAATTTGCGAATAAGTCAGTTCATAGTTCCGTACATCTTCGGGAGACAAGGAAGCTGCCGTCTCCCAGATTTGTTTAAATTGTTCAAGGAGTTCGGCGGTTTTATCGGGTTCGGTTATGAATACATTTGATTCAATATTACCAGAGAGACCACCGTTTGTAAGATTTGAAGATCCAACCAAAGCACCAATGGGCTTGCCCCGCTTGAGAAAAATGTAACTCTTCGAGTGGAAGCGGCTATCGTAGAACTTCAATTCCACCTGGGACGGCGGTAATGGAAGTAAGTGACGTAGAAGTGCGGGGTCAGTCGGTGGCTGTAGTGCAAAAAGGCAAGAGAGCTTGATCTTCTTCTGCAACCATATGTCAACAATGTTCCTGTTTGAGAAGTAAGCGATTGCAAGATATATCTCATCACAGGATTTTGAAATGGACAGAAGAAAATCTTGAACGCAAGAATCATCGCGATTGCAAATAAGAAATGATTTTTCCATTTATTGTACCTTATAGCTGTTACGGTGCCACAAGTTTACGCCTAACTACTGGGTTGACGAAGTGCGTGGATTGTTGATTTTGGATGCCGTAAGATAGTGCGTATAGCCCCAACCAGTGGTTGGCTTCACGCACCTAACCGTTAGAGATCAGCCATTACCGGATTACGTCCATGCCCATATACGGCCGCAGCGCCTCGGGCACCGCCACCGTCCCGTCCGGGTTTTGATAGTTCTCCAGCACCGCTATCAGGGTCCGGGGCAGGGCCAGGCCGGAGCCGTTGAGGGTGTGCAGGTACTCGGGCCGGGCCTTGGGGTCGCGGCGGAAGCGGATGTTGGCCCGGCGGGCCTGGAAGTCCCCGAAGTTGGAGCAGGAGGAGACCTCCAGCCACTCTTTGCATCCCGGCGACCAGACCTCGACGTCGTAGGTCTTCATGGAGGCGAAAGTCAGGTCGCCGGTGCACAGCCTGACCACCCGGTAGCGCAGGCCCAGCTTCCGGGGGATGGAGCAGGCGTCCTCCACCAATATTTCGAGTTCCTCGTTCGACTTCTCCGGCAGGCAGAACTTGACCAGCTCCACCTTGTCGAACTGGTGGCCGCGCTTGATGCCCCGGGTGTCCTTGCCGGCCGACATCTTCTCCCGGCGGAAGCAGGGGGTGTAGGCCACGTGCTTCAGCGTCAGGTCATTGGCTTCCAGCACCTCGTCGCGGTACATGTTGGTCACCGGCACCTCGGCGGTCGGTATCAGCCAGAGGTCCTCCTCGGCGTCGTGGTACAGGTTGTCGGCAAATTTCGGCAGCTGGCCGGTGCCCACCAGGCATTTCCCGGTCACGATGTAAGGCGGGTAGACCTCGGAATACCCGCGCTCCCGGGTGTGGACGTCCAGCATCCAGGCAATCAGCGCCCGCTGCAGGCGGGCCCCGGCCCCGCGCAGCATGTAGAACCGGGTGCCCGAGACCTTGACCCCGCGCTCGAAGTCTATTATCCCCAGCTTCTCGCCCAGCTCCCAGTGGGGCCTGGGGGTAAAGTCGAAAACATTCTCATCGCCTATTGTCCGGTCCACCACGTTGCCGGTCTCGTCGTTGCCCTCGGGCACCGAGGGGTCGGCCACGTTGGGCACGGCCAGCAGGGCCTGCTCCAGCTTCTCCTCGATGGTCCTCAGCTCGCCGTCCAGCTTGCGGATCTTGTCCCCGATCTCACGGGTGATGAGGGCGGCGGAGAGCCCGAGCTTGCCTTCCCTTTCCGGCCCGTCCTGGGCCTTGAGCCTGGCCACGTCCCTGGAGGCCTGGTTGCGGGAGGCCTTGAGCTGCTCCACCTCCTGGATGATGCGGCGGCGGTCGCGGTCCATATCCAGCAGGGCCTCGACGTCCACCGGCGCCTTCTTGGCGGCGGCGGCGGCCTTCACCTGCCCGGCGTTGTCGCGGATGAATCTGATATCAAGCATGTCTGCCCTTCAAGACTATGAATTGTTCAAACAACATTCAACCTGACCACCGCCCCGGACAGAAGCTGGGCCACGAAAGTCAGCAGCTCCTGCTCCTCGCGGCCGAAGCGGATGTCCTCGGTGTAGCTGCGTATGGCCAGCAGGCCCAGCACCCGGTCCCCGCTCTTGAGGGGGACGCCCAGCCAGGCGACGAAGGGGGTGTCCACGGCGTCGATGCCCTCCTCCTGGACCAGGAGCTCCAGTGTCTCCTGGGAGGCAAACAGGTATTCGCCGGTCTTCAGGACCTCCGAGACCAGGCCCTTGCCCGGCGGGGTCGGGGCCGGGGCGGCGCTGAACTCGTCCACGTGGTAAACGTAATCCAGCAATCCCGGGTCCGGCCGTTGCAGGGCCACGATGAAGTTGCGGGCGAAGATCAGGCCGCCGACGATGTTGTGGATGTCGCCGCACAGCTTGCGGAAATCCCCGGCCTGGCTGCAGCGGTTGGAGATCTTGTAGAGGGCCTCCTGGTAGGCCTGCTCCTGCTTCTCCCGGGTGATCTCCTCGCTGGTGGTGACGACGCCCAGGGCATCGCCCTGGCCGTCGCGGATGACGTCCGAGGTCAGCCGGACGTGGAAGATGGAGCCGTCGCGGCGGAGGTTGAGGCCGTCGCGGGCGAGGCGCCTGAAGGTCCGCACCTGCTCCGGGGACATCGGGGTCCAGCCGCCCCCGGGCACGAAGACGCTGATGTCCCGGCCCACCAGCTCCTCCACGGTGTAGCCGTGCATCCGGGCCTCGGCCGGGTTGGTATAGAGGATCCGGCCCTTGAGGTTGGTGATGGTGACGCCCAGGGGCAGGTTGTCCACCACCTGTTCCAGGGCCGAGAGCTTGAGGCGCAGGTGCCGGAGCTCGGACTGGGCCACCTCGGACTCGGTCAGGCGGATGCGCAGGGCGTGGAGCTCCTTGGCCATTTGATCCTTGGTCCTTTTGTCTTCCATCTCATCTCTCCGCGGGGAATGCTGGAACTATGATACTATGTTTCATGCCGAAAGTAAACAGAAAATAACGGAGAATCGGGCGGGCCGCTCACAGCCGCAGCTCCAAACCGACGGGGCAGTGGTCGGAGCCCGTGACCTCGGGCAGGATGAAGGCCCGGGCCACGCTTTTCTCCAGGTTTCGCGAAACGAAGAAGTAGTCTATCCTCCAGCCCACGTTCCGCTCCCGGGCCCGGGAGATCTGGTCCCACCAGGTGTAATGGCCGGGGCCGTGTTCGAACATGCGGAAGGTGTCAAGAAAGCCGGTCGCCAGGAAACCGTCGATCCACTGGCGCTCCAGGGGAAGAAAGCCGGAGACCTTGGAGTTCTCGCGGGGCCGGGCCAGGTCGATCTCCTTGTGGGCGGTATTGACGTCGCCGCAGACCACCACCTTCCGGCCGGCCTGGAGCAGCTTTCGCATTTGCTTCAGGAACGATTCGTAGAAATCCATCTTGTACTTCAGGCGCTGGGGCGACGCCTTGCCGTTGGGGAAGTAGACGTTGAACAGCAGGAAGTCCCCGTAATCGGCCTGGAGGACGCGCCCCTCGCCGTCGAACCGATTATCACCGAAGGTCCTCTTGACCGACAGGGGCTCGTCCCTGGTGAAAAGGGCCACCCCGCTGTAGCCGGGCTTTCCGGCGGAGGAGAAGTGGTGCCGGTAGCCGGGGGCCGATAACAGCTCCTTGGCGACCTGCTCGGGCCTGGCCTTGGTCTCCTGCAGGCAGAGGACGTCGGGCCTCGCCCGCTTCAGCCATTCGGCAAAGCCCTTGCGGAAGACGGCCCGCAGGCCGTTGACGTTCCAGGATACGAGGGAACGCTTTTTCATTTTTTCTCCGCAGGTCGAAAGATCGTTACGCGCTCTCTTAAAAAGACGAGCGGGTCGTAGTATCTGGCTGCCAACTCCTCTCCGGAGCGGCATACCAGGCCGTAGGTCCGGTAACGGCAATGGGGCAGCCTGGGTTCGGGACGGCGAAGAGGGGGGCGAACCTTCAGCGCTTCAAAATGGACATGGTCGAACTGCCAGCCGTGGCGGTCCAGCTCCCGGCGGCTCATGAACCGGGCCATGGGCCGATCCGGGGAGACGGTGTCGCCCAGGGCGCAGGTGATGCCGGCGACATGCTCGTAAACGGTCCAGACCATGGCGGCGCCCGGCGGATCGTGTTCGATGATGATCTGGGCATACGGTCCGTCGTCCCGCAGGCTGACGACCACACCTGACGATGCCGGGAACACCGGCTCGTCCCGGTAGTTCCCCGAGGGCCGGGCGAGGTCCACCCCGGTGTGCAGGTGGGCCGGCACCTTGGGCCGGGCCCGGCGCCCCAGGCCGAAGGCCCCGATGGCGGTCAGACGGACGGAGTCTACATGGCAGTCGACCGGCAACCTCCAGGCCGGGCCGTCTGCGTTGGCGGCAGCCAAAGCCGTCCATAACAGCAGCTCATAGCACACGGGTAAATATAACACGAGCCGCGGCCAGGGTCAACTGCGAATGTTTCTCCGCAGGGGGTTGACAAATGCCCGGATGAAAGTTATAATGTATCAAGATATCTTGATATGAGGATGCAATGAAGCAGGCCGTCAAGCTGTTCAGGGCCCTGGGCGACCCCACCCGGCTGAGGATCGTGAAGATGCTGGAGGGCGGCGAGCTGTGCGTCTGCCAGCTGACGGCCGCCCTGGGCATGGGCCAATCGCGCATCTCCCGGCACCTGGCCATCCTCAAGGACTGCGGGCTGATAGAGGCCCGTCGCCAGGGCAAGTGGGTCCACTACCGGCTCTGCTGCCGGGACGCAACCAGGTTCGCCGGTGAGTGCCTCGACGGCCTCAGGGAAGACAAGCTGCTGAGAAGCGACTTGAACGCGGCCCGGAAGGCCCGCCGCACGCCGGTTTGCGCCCATGGATGAGCAGGGAGGAATGCCGGTGAACCCGGCAAAACGTCTTTCGTTCCTGGACCGCTACCTGACGGTCTGGATCTTTGCCGCCATGGTCCTGGGCGTGTTCATCGGTTG
This sequence comes from bacterium UBP2_UBA4780, assembly GCA_002403115.1. Classification (GTDB taxonomy): domain Bacteria; phylum Edwardsbacteria; class AC1; order AC1; family EtOH8; genus UBA8901. The sequence continues at coordinate 5,857 of DHHE01000075.1, forward strand.
GCTGTCGCCGGATGCCGTGCATTCTTTCAATCTCAAATTCAGCCTGGGCACCACGAACATACCCATCGCTATCGGGCTGATCCTGATGATGTTCCCGCCGCTGGCCAAGGTCAAGTACGAGGAGCTGCCCAGGTTTTTCCGGAATTGGCGTGTTTTGGCTCTTTCCCTCGTGCAAAACTGGATCATTGGCCCCATACTGATGTTCTTCCTGGCCATTCTCTTTTTGCACAAGTACCCCGACTACATGGTGGGGCTGATCATGATCGGCCTGGCGCGCTGCATCGCCATGGTCATCGTGTGGTGCGAACTAGCCGGGGGAGACAATGAATACTCTGCCGGCCTGGTGGCGTTCAATGCGATCTTTCAGATGGTGTTTTACTCGGTTTTCGCGTATATCTTCATCACGGTGCTGCCGCCGCTGTTTGGGTTGAAGGGCCTTGAAGTGCATGTCAGCATGTGGCAGATCGCGCAAAGTGTATTGATCTACCTGGGAATCCCCTTTTTCGGCGGGATGCTGACCAGGTTCATCCTGCTGAAGAAGAAGGGCGCGGCGTGGTACGAGACCAGGTTCATTCCCATGATCAGCCCCATCACGCTGATCGCGCTGCTCTTCACCATCATCGTCATGTTCTCGCTGAAGGGCGAAATTATCGTTCAACTGCCCATGGATGTGGTGCGCATCGCCATTCCCTTGCTCATCTATTTCGTGGTCATGTTCTTCGTCTCATTCTATATGGGAAGAAGGTTGTGCGGCTATTACCCCAAGACGGTGACCATTGCGTTCCACGCCGCGGGCAATAACTTCGAGCTGGCGATCGCCGTGGCCGTGGGCGTTTTCGGCATTACCTCGGGTCAGGCGTTCACGGCGGTTATCGGGCCGCTGGTCGAGGTCCCCGCGCTACTGATCCTGGTCAACGTGGCCTTGTGGATGCGGAACAAGTACTTTTAACCACCAAAACACGAGGACACGAAGGGTATCTTTTTGGCGCCCGGGTGTCTTTGTGGCAAAGGAAGGATGTCAGATGAAGATCCAAATCCTGGGCACCGGCTGCCCCAAGTGCAAGACGCTGGCGGCCAACGCCGAGAAGGCGGTCAAGGAACTGGGCATTGAGGCCGACATGGAGAAAATCACCGACATCAAGCAGATCATGGCCTTCGGGGTGATGCAGACCCCGGCCCTGGCGGTGGACGGCGTGGTCAAGTCGGCCGGCCACCTGCTGTCGCCGGAACAGATCAAAAAGCTTATAAGCCCGTAAGGAGGAACCGATGAGCAAAGTCACAACCATAATACTGCTCGGCTTGCTAGCCCTGTCCGGCACGGCCTGCGGCGCGGATTCCTCGGGGGCCAAGACATCGAAGAGGAAGGACGCGGCCAAGGCCATCGCCAAGAAAACCGAAGCCAAGACCGACACCACCAAGCCCAGGGAGGTCAAACTTCCCAAATTAGTGGACTTGGGCGCCAACAAATGCGTCCCCTGCAAGATGATGGCGCCAATCCTGGATCAATTGGAGAAGGACTTCAAAGGCAGGATGGATGTGGTGGTCATCGATGTCTGGCAGAATTCCGCCGAAGGGAACAAATACAAGATCCGGGTGATCCCCACCCAGATATTCTACAGCCCCGAAGGCAAGGAGCTCTTCCGCCACGAGGGGTTCTATTCGCGCGAGGACATGCTCAAGAAATGGAAGGAATTGGGATACGACTTTGAGAAGGGGGATCAATGACAGCCCGAGCAAAAGAACCGATCAACCGCCTTTGCCTGCTGTCGGCGGCCATCTCCCTGGCCTTGCCAGGCTGCGGGACCGGGGCGCCCCGGGACATAGGGAAGACCATGGAACATGCCTACCCGGGATTGGCCACGATTTCGCTGGGCCAGGCGGTGCTGGCCAAGCTGCCGTCCGGGGTGCTGCTGCGCTCCGGAAAGTTGGTCATCAAGTCCCGGGAGCTGGATTCGGAGATAGCCAAGGCCCCGGCCGAGGTTAAGGCACAGTTGAAGAAAAACAGGCTGTTCATCCTGGAGCAAATGGCCACCGGCAAACTGTTGGCCGAGGCGGCCGGAAAAGAGGCGGCCGAACGAGGCCTGGATGTTGCCGGGCAGGACGACAACGCCCTGATCCGGGGCCTGTTCGACCGGCTGGCGGCCGGCCTGGCGGTCAGCGATTCCGAGGCGGCGGCGTTCCACAAGGAGAACAGCGATGCCGTCGGCGGGGCGATCCTTGCCCAGGTCAAGGACCAGATCAAGCAATACCTTATGCAGCAGAAGACGCAGGAATTGGCAAGCGGGTATGTGCGCCGGCTGGGAGAACGCATCCCCATAGAGGTCTCTGCCTCCTGGATCAAGACCCAGGCCACGCTGGCCAGGGACAACGAAGTCGACAAGGCCCGCTCAAGCGGCCTGCCTTCCATGGTGGATTTCGGATCGGCCGGATGCCGTCCCTGCGACATGATGGCCCCGATACTGGAGGAGATCAAAAAGGAGTACCAGGGCAGGGCCAACATTATATTCATCCATGTCAACCAGGAGCAGGTGCTGGCGGCACGCTTCGGCATCCAGTCGATTCCGGTGCAGGTGTTCTTCGACAAGACCGGGAAAGAGGTGAGCCGGCATGTGGGTTTTTACCCAAAGGACGAAATAATAAAACAGCTGAAAAACAGCGGAGTCGAGTGACGGCATGGAAACCCTTTTCATAAAACTCACCCAAGCCGTCGAGGGCGCGCCGCTGATCGCTCTGGCCACCTCGTTCCTGTGGGGCATCCTCAGCATCGTGCTCAGCCCCTGCCATTTGGCCTCGATCCCGCTGATCGTCGGCTTCGTGGACGAGCAGGGGCGGATATCCACCAAGCGGGCCTTCTCGATCTCCCTGCTGTTCGGAGTGGGGATACTGGTCACCATCGGGGCCATCGGGGCTATCACGGCCGCCTTGGGCCGGATGATGGGCGACGTCGGCCGCTGGGGCAATTATTTCGTGGCCGCCATCTTTTTCCTGGTGGGACTGCACCTGGTAGGCCTCATCCCCATGCCCTGGGCGGGGGCGAACGCCTCGGGATACAAGCGCAAGGGCCTGCTGGCCGCCTTCGTCCTCGGGCTTCTTTTCGGGGTGGCCCTGGGTCCCTGCACCTTCGCCTACATGGCGCCGATGCTGGCCGTCACCTTCAGGACCGCTTCGACGAACCCCCTCTACGGGGCCGGCCTGCTGCTGGCCTACGGCATCGGACACTGCTCGGTGCTGGTGCTGGCCGGGACGTTCACCGAGGTCATCCAGCATTACCTGAACTGGACCGAGAAGTCGAAGGGCACGGCCATCGTCAAGATCATTTGCGGTGTGCTGGTGATTGCCGGTGGCGTCTATATGATCTTCACCGCGAGATAAGGAAAGCGCACTTTCATGGAATGGAAAAAGGAATACAAGTACCTGTTGTGGATGGTGGGGGGCTTTCTGGCCTTCTTCTACCTGCCGGTGGGCTGGCCCAGGTTCGACAACGCCATAGTCGAAGGGCTGCAGCTGACCAAGTGGTACGCCCGGGAGCATGTGCTTTTGTGCCTGATCCCGGCCTTTTTCATCGCCGGTGCCATCTCGGTGTTCGTCAGCCAGGAATCCGTTTTGCGTTACCTGGGCCACAAGGCCAACCGGGTGCTGGCCTACGGCGTGGCCTCGGTCTCGGGAACCATACTGGCAGTCTGCTCCTGCACCGTCCTGCCTCTGTTCGCCGGAATATACAATACTGGCGCGGGGCTGGGTCCGGCCACCGCCTTCCTTTACTCCGGTCCGGCCATAAACGTGCTGGCCATCATCCTGACCGCCAAGGTACTGGGAGTGGAAATGGGCTTGGCCCGGGCCATCGGCGCGGTGGTCTTCAGCGTGGTGATCGGCCTGTCGATGCATTTCATCTTCCGCAAGGACGAAGCCAAGCGGGCACGGGACATGGCCGAGATGCCCGTCGCCGAGACACAGCGGCGGCTGTGGAAGAACGTGGTCTACTTCGGGCTGATGGTGGCCATTCTGATCTTCAGCAACTGGGGCCAGCCCCAGGGGGCCGGAGGTATTTGGCAGGCCATGTACTCAGTCAAGTGGTTATTGACCGGCATCTCGGCCGTAATCTTCGGCTGGGTGCTATATAAATGGTTCGATATCGCCTGGTGGAAGATAACCATTACCGGAGCGGTGGTGGCGGCATTTACCTTTATATTTCCCCGCGAACCGTTGATCCCCTTCGGCGCGGCGGTCATCGGATTGTCGGTGATAACTGCGACCGACAAGGGGGAAGCCGGCATGTGGTTCGAGTCGGCCTGGGGCTATGCCAAGCAGATCTTCCCCCTGCTGTTGTTCGGGGTGCTGGCGGCCGGGTTCTTTTTGGGGCGGCCGGGCTACGAAGGGATTATTCCGTCGGCCTGGGTCGCCAAACTAGTGGGCGGCAATTCCCTGGGGGCGAACTGCTTCGCCTCCATCATCGGGGCTTTCATGTATTTCGCCACCCTGACCGAGGTGCCGATCCTGCAGGGGCTGATCGGCAGCGGCATGGGCAAGGGCCCGGCGCTGTCGCTGCTGCTGGCGGGCCCGGCGCTGTCGCTCCCCAGCATGCTGGTGATCCGGACCGTCATCGGCACGAAGAAGACGGCAGTGTATATTTCTTTGGTTGTCATCATGGCCACCATCACCGGCTTGCTGTACGGCTGGCTGTTTTAGGAGATCGGTAAAATGACTAGCGTGCTCTTTGTCTGCGTCCAGAATTCCTGTCGCAGCCAGATGGCCGAGGGCTTCGCCCGGACACTCGGGCAAGGCGTGGTCGAGCCCTACAGCGCCGGGTCCAAGCCCTCGGGCGAAGTGAATCAGGACGCGATCGCGGTGATGCGCGAAAAGGGCATAGACATCACCGGCCAGTCCTCCAAGGGCTTTGCCGACCTTCCGCTCAAGCAGGTCGATTACCTGGTGACCATGGGCTGCAAGGACACATGCCCCATTTTCCCCACCGTGAAGCAATTGGATTGGCAACTGGACGATCCCGCTGGACTGCCGATCGAGGAATTCCGCAGGGTGCGCGATGAGATCGAGCTCAAGGTCACAGAGCTCATTGGCGAGACAGGATCCGGAGAACAGCCGACTCAAAACATTGAGCTCAAGCTGTAGGCAGAGGGGGGCATGGGCGGATATTTTAAGGGTAAGGGCCTGGTGATAAACGGCATGGTGCATTTATCCGGGAAGGAGGCGCTGGAAGCCGTCGGTCAGGGCGCCCTGCTGGTGGACTTGCGCCCGCCGCTGGAGAGCGACTACAAGAAGTTCGCCGTGCCCGAAGTGCGCTACATTCCTTTCGAGGATATCGGAGATCGTATCGCGGAGGTATCGCGCGACCGGCCGGTGATCGTGGCCGACTCGGTGGGACTCAGGAGCAAGAAGGCGGTCGAGTATTTACTTAAGCGGGGCTACAACAACGTGGCCAACCTGAACGGAGGGATACTGGACTGGGAACACGACGGCCTGCCCATCAAGGTCGACCTGAGCAAGCAGCTGTCGGGCTCCTGCACCTGCCGGCTGAGGCCGAGAACATAAGCAATGAGAGAAGTAGATGAAACGCCGTCCCATCATCGACCCCGAAATCTGCACCGGCTGCGGCCTGTGCCTCGACGCCTGCTGCAAAAAGGTGTACGACATGGTCTCGGGGAAGGCCCAGGTAATAAGACCTGACGACTGCTGCGGCTCGGGCCACGACCTCTGCGCCCGGAAATGCCCGGCCGGGGCCATCTCATTCATGGGCGAGGCGTCCGGTGATCGCTGCGCCTGCGATTGCGGGCCGGTCGGCACCTGCTGCGGGTAAAATATGCTAACCACCCCTTAATCCCCTCCTTNNGTTTAAGGAGGGGAACGAGAGGTGGTATAAAGAGCCATGACGCACCACGGGCACGACCACGACCACCGCGCCGGAAGCCGCAAAGCGCTGGGCTGGGCCCTGGCCCTGACGGCCGGGTTCATGGCGGTCGAGTTCGCCGGAGGCTGGCTCTCGGGATCACTGGCCCTGATATCCGACGCCGGCCACATGCTGACCGACGCGCTGGCCCTGGGCCTGGCCCTGCTGGCGGTGCGCTTCGCCTCGACGCCGGCCAGCGGCAGGAAGACATACGGCTTCTACCGGCTGGAGATATTGGCGGCCCTGGCCAACGGGGTGGTCCTGGTCCTGCTGGCGGGGTACATCTTCTACGAGGCTTTTCAGCGCTTGCGCTCGCCGGCCGAGATCAGGGCCGGGCTGATGATCGCGGTGGCGCTCATCGGGCTGCTGGTCAACCTGGCCTGCTTCCTGATACTGCGCTCGTCAAGCAGGCACAGCCTCAATGTCCGCGGCGCGTTCCTTCACGTGACCGGCGACATGCTGTCGTCGGCGGCGGTGGTGGCCGGCGGGTTGGTCATCCGCTTCACCGGCTGGCTGGCGGTGGACCCGGTGCTGGGAATGCTCATCGGACTGGTGATCCTCAGGGGCGCCTACGGGCTGGTGCGGGAGTCGGTCGAGATACTGCTGGAGGCCGCCCCGTCCGGAATCGACGCCGCCGGGGTGGAGGCGGCCCTGGGGTCGCTCCCCGGGGTAAAGTCAGCACATCACCTGCACCTCTGGTCGCTGAGCTCCGGCATCCACGCCATGAGCGCCCACGTGCGGATAGACGACCAGATGACCAGCTCCAGCGACCAGATGCTGCGCGAGATCCGGAAGATGATGGAGGAAAGGTTCGGCATCGCTCACAGCACCATACAGCTGGAATGCGACGGTTGCGGCGAGACGGAGTGCGGCCTGGGGGATTGCAAGTAGCGTATCAGCGGAAAATGATTATCCCCTTGGCTCAGGAGAATCATTCCGCCCTTTCTGACTGCCCGGTTGCACCGCCCCGCCGTGGCGGGGCGGACCCCCTTTGCCAACGGTGGGACGGATTGACCGTCCACCGCTGGCCAGGGTCTGTATCGTGCTTACCTGAACCGATGGGATAGTCATTCAGCGGAAAAGGAAAAGGGCCCCGCCCATGAAGGCGGGGCCCTTGGCGTTCCCGGCAGGATCAGGCCCGGTAAGACCTAACGGTGTAGGGTATACCCCTCTTCTTGAAGTCCTCCATGAACATCTCCGGGTTGACGGCCAGCTCCAGGGGCACGGCCCCGGCCGGGGCCAGCCGGCGCACCAGGTGGTGGGCGACGATGGACGCCGGGAAACCGGTGGTCCGCTCCATGGCGGTGAATCCGGTTTTGGGGTCATGGTAGTCGATCATCTCGAAGCGCTGCTCCACCTTTTTCCCCTTGAGCGTCCCGAAGGCCGAGACCCGGAGCACCGCCAGGTCGCGGTCCCGGGGAAAGTCTATCTTCCGGCTTATCAGAAGATTGCTGAGCTGGCGGGGGACGACGGGCTTTCCGCCGACCATGACCGGCTCCTGGCCGAAGAACCCCAGGTCCAGCAGGGCCTTGATCTTCTCGTAATGCCCGGGGTAACGGACGGTCTTGTAGTCGTAATCCCCCACCCGTCCGGCCAGGGTCCAGGGGCAGGTGGAGGTGCCGCCGGAGGTGACGAAGGCCTGGCAGCGGCCCAGGGGCCGGGGGAATTCTATCTCCTCGAGCTCGGCGAAGGTGGGGATGCCGAGGGGCTTGCCGTCCCTGATGACGTAGGCGGTGCCGAAATACTCGTTGATCAGACCCTCGACAGAGAAGACCAGCTTGTAGTTCAAAGGCGGCTTGGGCTTCTGGGGCAGGCCGCCGCAGCGGATCTTCACCGACAAAGGCCTGTCCAGCTTGTCCATGAGGTAAACGGCGACGGTGTTGCCCATGCCCGGCATCAGGCCGGTGTCCGGCACCACGCTCACCCCGGCCCGGCGGGCCCGGTCGTAGAGCTCCAGCTCCCGCAGCACCACCCCGGTGTTGCCGCCCAGGTCGCAGAAGTGGGCCTTGGCGCCTATGGCCGCCCGGGCCGCGCCCAGGTTGCAGTAGTAGGGCACGGCGCTGACCACGCAGTCGGCCCCCTGGAAGAGCTTCCGCAGCTCCGGCTCGCGGGAGGCGTCGGCCCGGGCGGGAAGGCAGAGCTTCCTTTTCAACAGCCGGTTGACGCGGCTGGCGCCCTGGCGGGCCAGCCTGGGGTCGCGGTCGGCCAGGACGATCCGTGACGCCTGGCAGAACCTGCCCAGGTCGTAGGCGATGGCCAGGCCCTGGCGGCCGGCGCCCAGGACAACGTATCTATACATGCCTTGAGGCTCCTCAAAAAGCGATTCTCGTCTCGCGGCGGGCCGGGGAAATGGCTCAGAACAGGTAGACCAGCCAGGTGATGATGCCGACCAGCAGCAGGACGGCCTGGCCGGCGGTCCAGTCAAGGTATTCGGGCTTGGGCTCGAGTTCGTCGTTGTGCCGGTTGACGTGCAGCTGGACCGGGATGAAGCAAAGGTACTTCAGCAGGAAGAGGTTGAGGCCGATCAGCCTGACGGCCGCGTTGTCATAGATCATCATGCCCACCGAGACCGCCAGCAGCAGCACCCAGGCGGCGGCCAGCAATCCGGGCGAGAAGCTCGGCTCGCGGCCGCGGCCGAGCTCGGGATCGCGGTGGATCGCCTTCAACAGGTGATAGACGTAGTAGAAGCCCAGGACGGTCCGCCAGAAGGGGCTGAAGGGTTTTTCGCCCAGGCGGCGGTACTCGCGCCAGTTGAGGTACATCCAGTAGAACTCGAACCAGCCGGTGGCGATGACGTCCATGATGATCAGGCGCTCGATGGGGATGTAGAGGAACCGCGGCCGGGGCGGCGCCTCGGGGGCCTTGGCGGGTGCGTTGTCCATGGCTATTACCTCCCTGTGCAAGGTGAATGGGTGTCCGGGGTTCGTCAGATCTTGGTCTTGGCCTTCAGCTGCTGGGTGAGCCGGACGATGTCCCGGCGGGGCTCCTCCTCGATATAGGCCTTTCCCAGCCAGCCCTCGATGGCGTCGAAGGACCAGCCGACATAGGCGACCCGGGCCAGGATGCGCTCGAAACAGAGGTCGCTTTCGCGGAAGTCGAGCTTGAGCATGCGCTGGGCGATGGACCTCAGGTAGCACAGCACCAGGCGGTCGTCCTCCTCCCGGAGGAGCGGATCGGCCCGCTGCAGGCAGGCCAGCAGTTCCTGGTAGCGCTCGGATACCAGATAGAGCTCGGCCAGGTTCAGGTGATTGGCGCTTTTTTCGGGCCTGAGGGCGATGGCCCTGGAATAATCGCCGATGGCCAGGTCGGTCCGCCCGGTGTCGGCGTAGATCATGGCCCGGTTGGTGTACGAATTGGCGTGCCGCCCGTCGAGGGCGATGGCCCGGTTGAAATCCTCCAGGGCCAGGTCCCGGCGGCCCATCTCGGTGTAGACAATGCCCCGGTTGTTGAAGGCGTTGGCGCTCTCCGGGTCGAGCTCTATGGCCCGGCTGTAGTCGGCCGCGGCCAGCTCGTACTGCTTGAGGTCTGCCCGGACGTTGCCCCGGTTCACGAAAACATAGGTGTGCTCGGGATCGATCTCCAACGCCCGGGCGAAGTCGGCCAGGGCCCGGTCGTACTCCTTTAGATCGCGGTAAAGGTTGCCCCGGTTGTTCAGGGCCTGGACATAGCGGGGGTTGATCTTGAGGGTCTGGTTGTAGTCCTCGAGCGCCCGGTCGTGCTCGCCCTTCTCCCAGAGCGCATTGGCCCGGTTGTTGTAGGCCTGGGTGTTCAGGGGGTCCAGATCTATGGCCCGGTTGAGGTCGGAAAGGGATTTCTCCGGATCCAGCATGAGGTCATGGACGATGCCCCGGCCGGCGTAGGCGGCCGAGGACCGCGGGTCGAGCTTGATGGCCTGGTCGAAGGCGGCCAACGACTCCGGGTATTCCTGCAGGAAACGCCGGGCGGTGCCCAGGCCGCGCCAGGCCGGGGCCATTTCCGGATCGAGCTCCGCGGCCCGGCCCAGCTCACCGGCCGCCAGTCGGTATTTGCGCTGCTCTAGCAGCAACAGGCCGCGGCCGCAGCAGGCGGCGGCGAAGCCGGGGTCGAGCTCCAGGGCCCGCGTCAGGCATTCCTGCGCCCGGCCGCGGTCATCCGTGTCCCGGGCCAGTTTGAACCAGCCGGCCGCCTGGCAGCGGTCGGCGAAGACCGTGATCAGGGCCTGGCGCAGGGAGCCGACGGTCTGGGAGGCGGCGTACCCGGTCAGGGCCTGCTCCAGGTTCGAGACCAAGGACCGGTGGCGGTCCAGGGCGCGCACCCAGGAGTCCCTGAAAGGATGGTCCCGGTTGCCGGTGTCCTGGCTGTCGCGGGACAGCTTGGCCTCCAGCTCGCGGAGTTCCCCCAGAAAACGGTCGGCCTGGGGCAGGGGGGTGCGGCTGATGGCGGCCAGGTCGGATATCAGCTGGCGGCAGCGGGCGGCCAGCCGGAGCTCGGCCCAGAGGCGCGCCTCCAGGCGGGCGGACGACTCCACGCTGTCGGCCACCCGCGCCTGCAGGAGGCGGAAAAGCTCTTCGCCGGCCGCCTCCCGGAGGCGGATGGCGTCGAGCAGGGGATCGGCCGCCGCTTGTGCGGCCGTCGGTTCGGACTGGGGTCGTTCCACAGTAATACTATAATACAAACGGGAAGCGGAAGTAAAGGGAAATCGTGATATCCCGGGAAGCGAATGAGGACCGGGGGAGGTAAGCCGCTTACGGAGCCGAAAGGGGCAATGACCGACACCGCGGGAAGATCACCCGTTGGACTTGCTGTCCAGGCACATCACCTCGGCTTGGCGGTTATAGATGGGGCAGCCGCCGCCG
>DHHE01000229.1:0-6792 GCA_002403115.1 bacterium UBP2_UBA4780
AAGAGAAAGCGGGAAAGTAGTAAAGCTTTAACAAGCTCTGTAGATTTGTAACGATTTAAAACCTAAGAGTTATACCCCTCTAATTCCCCTGTAAAACCCACACTAAAACCCGAAGAGCCACAATGTTTTGCCACCAAAACACACCAAACAAACTAAGTGCTTTTGGAGCCTTTCGTGTTTTCCGGTGGTTATGGATTTACTTCATCGAGTGTATGCGCAGGTCGCCCAGGAACTCCGAAGACAGGTTGTCCATCTGGGCCGACATGCTGCGGAGGCGGCTGGTGAAGGCGTTGTAGGCCATGGCCGCCGGGATGGCCACCACCAGCCCGGCGATGGTGGTCACCAGGGCCTCGGCGATGCCCGGGGCCACCACCTGGATGCTGGTGGAGCCGAAGCGCTTGATGTCCAGGAAGGCGATCATGATGCCCCAGACCGTGCCCAGCAGCCCCAGCAGGGGGGAGACGGTGGCGATGGTGGCCAGGGAGATCAGCCGGTGGCTCAGGCGCTCCACCTGCTCCACCGTCTCCCGCTCCATGGCCGCCTGGACGTTGGGCAGGACCTCGGGCGAGAAGCGGATCTTCTCGCCGCCGGAGAGCCGCTGGGCCTCGGCCAGCCCCTCGGCCAGCACGCTGAATCCCGGCGAGGCGGTCAGCGACTCGGTGAACGGGTCGCCCACGCCCTGCCTTTTCTTGAAGCGCTCCATAAATCTCCGGTTGGCCCGGGCCGCGGCCTTGAGGGCCCCGCTCTTGTGGATGATGGCGGCCCAGGAGTATATGGAAAGGACCAGCAGGCACAGCATGATGGCGTTGGTGAAGATGTCGTAGCCGACCAGTATCCCCAGATTGTTGCCGCGGTCGACGGTTTGGATGAGTTTAAGCATCTCTCTAATTCCTGTTCGTGCTTGCTAAATATCGCATGCCGCCTTGTACGAGCCTTACAGAGGTTTCATGCTTTCCTGGATTCCTTATCAATTTCATCCTCCGTTTTCCCGAACCGGGAAAGCTCAAATTACTTCGCCGCGTCCGGCGGAAGTTTGACCGGGAACTCCCGGGCCTTCGATGCCAGGTCATTGTCGCCTGCCTCTCTGGCCGCCGCCAGGGCCAGGCCGGCGGATTCCCGCGCCTGGCCGGAGTCGCCTTTGGCGGCGTACAGCTCCGCCAGGCAGAGATAGTTGCCGGCCAGCTCGGCATGGAACCCGTTCTCGATGTCCAGAGCGACGGCCTTCCGGTAGTGCTCCTCGGCCTTTTGGTGGTCGCCTCTCTTCGCGCTGACGCCCCCCAGGCCGCTATACGCGCCCTCCATGCCCTCCGGGTCGCCGACCTCCCGGGAGACCGCCAGCTGCCGCTCGAAGCACCCAGCCGCTTCCCGCAAGACGCCGGTCTCCGCCAGTATCTGCCCCATGTTGCCCAGGGCTTGAAGGATGCCGATCTTGTAGCCCAGCTTCTCGGAGAGCTCCAGCTTGTCCCGGTAGCATTCCAGGGCCCGCTGATTCTCGCCGCGCCGGTTGTGGATGTTCCCGATGTTCCCCACCGCCACGCTGAGGTTGGCCGTGTCGCCGAATCTGTGGGCCGACCGCAGCTGTTTTTGATAGAACTCCAGCGCCAGGTCCAGCTTGTTCTGGTAGAAGTGGACGTTCCCCATGCTGCCGAACAAGGTGGTCGAAAACGTGTTGTCGTTGGCGCGCTGCGATATCTCCATGCAGCGGTTGAGGCATTCCATGGCCTCGCCATATCTGCCTTGCAGCATGTGCATCTGGCTCAGGTTCCCCAGCCCGCTCATCAGGTGCCTGCTGTCGCCGCCCATTTCGGCCCGTTCGATCAGTCTCCGAAAACACTCCTCGGCCTTCCGGTTGTCGCCGGAAAAGCGGTATGAAAGCCCGATCTCGTTGGTGGTCTGATTTATCCCGTATTCATCGCTCAGCTGATTGTATACCTCCAGGGCCCTTTCGAGCGGGGCCAGGAAATCCTGGCCCCTTCCCATGTACCTGAGCAGGCGGATGCGCTTGACCTCGGAATCGGCCTCCCGTTTCCTGTCCCCGGCCGACCTGGCGAATTCGCAGTTGTTGTTCAGGACGGCCAGGGATTCCTCCCAATCGCCCGACAGGTCCAGCAGCTCGGCCCGTTGCCGGTGAACGTCGTAGGCGTAGTAGCGGCCGCCGGCCCGCAGCCACAGTTCCCTCGTGCCGTGCCGTTGCTGACGGCTTTGATCGGCCATGGTTGATCACGGCGCCTTATTGTTCCGTCAACGGGGATCGCTCAGCCGCGCTTTTACCGGCCTGATCATGTAAAGCGAGACTGCCTCACCCCGCGAACTTCTTCTCTATCTCCTCCGACTTCCTCTCCACGTCCCGCTTCATCCTGGCCCGCATCTCCTCCAGCTTGCCGGCGATCTCCGGGTACTTTATGGAAAGTATCTGCCCGGCCAGGATGGCCGCGTTGCGGGCGCCGTCCACCGCCACCGTGGCCACCGGCACCCCGGGCGGCATCTGCACCGTGGCGTACAGGGCGTCCACCCCGGAAAGCGCCCCTGACTTGAGGGGGACGCCGATCACCGGCAGGGTGGTGTGGGCCGCCACCGCCCCGGCCAGGTGGGCCGCCAGCCCGGCCCCGGCGATCATCACCTCGATGCCCGCCTCCCGGGCGCTCTTGGAGTACTCCTGGACCTTCTCCGGGATGCGGTGGGCCGAGATCACCTTGACCTCGAAAGCGATCCCCATCTCCCTGAGGGCCTCGACCGCCTTCTCCATCACCGGCAGGTCGGAATCGGAGCCCATTAGGACCGCCACTTTTGCTTTTGGCATGTTTCCCTGTTTGATGAATTGAAGAAGCTCAAAACGCGAAATTCACAGAACATTCGCATTTGTTTTGGTAATTGGTCATTCCAGCGAAAGCACCCGGTAGCGTATGGTCCCGGCCGGGACTTTTATCTCCACCTGGTCGCCGGGCTTCTTTCCCAGCAGCCCCTTGCCGATGGGGCTGTCCACCGATATCTTGCCGCTGTCGAAGTCCGACTCGTGAGGCCCCACCAGGGTGTAGCTCTCCTCGACCCCGTCCCCCAGGTCGCGGACCCTGACCGTCCGGCCGAAGACAACCACCCCGCTGGCCACATGTTTCGGGTCGATGACCTCGGCCCGGGCCAGGTCATGTTGCAGCTGGCTGATCCGGGCCTCGATCAGGGCCTGCTTGTCCTTGGCGGCGTGATACTCCGCGTTCTCCGACAGGTCCCCCAGCCCCCGGGCCTGGGCGATGGCCGCCGAGGTCTCCGGCCGCTCCACCTTCTGCAGGCGCTCCAGCTCGGCCCTCAGCTTCTCCAGCCCCTCCTTGGAGACCACTATGCGTTCGGTCATGATACTATATTCATATGGTGTGTTTCCTCAGGGCCCGTCCGCCCTCCGCCCCTTCGGGTCACTTCATCCCCGGCCGGCCCATCAGCTCCAGGGCCTCCCCCACCAGGAACAGGGAGCCGGTGACGATGATCATGTCCTGCTCGGCCGCCAGCTCCCTGGCGCGCTCCAGGGCCGTCTCCAGGTGGTCGGTCTCGATGGCCGCTATCCCCAGCCGCGACAGCTCCAGCTTGATGGCCTCGGGGGCCGCCGCCCGGCTGTGCCTGGCCTTGGTGATTATCACCGCCTTGGTGTCCCGGGCCAGGTTGGTCACGATGCCCGAAAGGTCCTTGTTGGCCGAGATGCCCAGCACCAGGATCTGGGGCCGGCCCGGGAAAAGGGCCTCGGCCGCCTTCTTCAGCCGGTAGGCCGAGTAGTCGTTGTGGGCCCCGTCCAGCACCGTCAGCGGATTCTGGGACACCACCTGGAACCTGCCGCACCAGTTGACCGACCGGAAACCCTGTCGCACGGCGTCGTCCGGCACCGTCTGGTTGCGGTACTGCAGGCTGCGCAGGATGCCGAAGGCCACGGCCGCGTTCTCGGCCTGGAACTCCCCGGCCAGGCCGACCGTCAGGCTGGTCATCTTGCCGAAGGTGCCGGCCAGGTCGATCAATATCTGCTGGGCGTCCTGTTCCACGATCCTGAAGCCCAGGTCCTTGCCCACCTGGAACAGCCTGGCGTTGTGCTGCTGGGCCGCCTGGAAGATGACCTTGCCGGCCTCGGTGCTCTGGGGGGCAGTGACCACCAGGCCGTCCTGCCTGATGATGCCGGCCTTCTCCCTGGCGATCTCGGTCAGGGTGTTGCCCAACACGTCGGTGTGGTCCAGGCTGATGTTGGTGATGCCCGAGACCCTGGGGTTGACGGTGTTGGTGCAGTCCAGCCGTCCGCCCATCCCGGCCTCCAGCACCGCCCACTCCACCCCCATCTCCTGGAAGTAGAGGAAGGCCATGGCCGTCAATATCTCGAACACCGTGGCCTGCTGGGTCTTGGCAATGCCCGGGCCGGGGCGGCGTTTCTCCAGGAAGGGCATGAGCCACTCCACCCTTTGGGCGAAGTCCCTCTCCAGGATGCTCCGGCCGTTGTGCTTGATCCGCTCGCAGAAGCTGATCAGGTGGGGCGAGGTGTAGAGCCCGGTGGCGTGGCCCTGGGCCCTCAGGGCCGATTCCACCAAGGCCGCGGTCGAACCCTTGCCCTTGGTGCCGGCGATCAGTATCGACTTGAACGACTGCTGGGGATTGCCCAGATCGTTCAGCAACTCCCTGAAGCTGGCCAGATCGTAATGGGGATCCTTGTACTTGAGGCCGGTCTGCTTCTCCAGGTCCCAGAACGACATCAGGTAGTCGACGGCTTCCTGGTAGGTCATGAGCTGATAGATGCTGGGTAATTCTACCTAACCCCTTCCCTCGAGGGAAGGGGTTAGGTCCGTATCCGGTTTTTTATTAGATGATTCTATCTGGCCCAGCGGAAACGGCTGGCGCCGCGCGGCCCGCCGGCCCACACCCAGCCGTCCTGCGAGCGCACCGCCCACACCTGGTCGTCCATCAGCCCGTCCTCGGGACGGTAGACGTACCACCGGTCGTGGTCCCGGAAGTAGCGGGCCAGCCCGGCCTCGGTGCCCACCCAGACGTTGAGGCTGTCGGCCGCCAGGCACCTCCCCCGGCCGGCCAGGTAGTTGCCGGCGGCCATGAATCTGGTCCACTTCTCCCCATGGACGTCGAATGCCAGGACCGCCTCGGGCGCCAGCCACCACAGGGCTTTCCCGTCGAAGACCACCGCCTCCAGCTCGCGGACCAATTCTGGCGCGTCGGGGTGTTCCAGCCAGCGCGGCCTCAGGCTGTCGCTTCCCTCCAGCACCACCGCCCCGCGGTCGGTGGCCAGGTAGGTCCTGCCGCCGGCCGTGGCGGCCCCCCTCACCTGGAAGCGGTCCAGCTCCGGCCAGGTGGACGAGACCACCCTGGCGCTGACGATGTAGAGGGCCGGGCCCCGGACGGTGCCGATCCACAGGCTGTCGCCGTCGAGGTGCAGGCACCCGATCTCCAGGTCGGGAAGGCCGTCATAGGTGCCGATGGTCGAGGCGTAGCTGTCTCCCTGGGCCAGCCTGATCAGGCCCCGGTCGGTTCCGATGAACAGATTATTGCGGTCGAAGGCCAGGCAGGTCGGCCGGTAGGCGGCCAGGTCCAGGTTGAAAAGCCTGTCCAGCTGTTCCCAGCGGCTGCCGGACTGGCCTGTCCCGTCATCCTGGTCGACCACCGTCACCCCGCCGCTTCCGGCCAGGACCAGCCGTCCCTGCGCCGAGAAGGCGGCCCGGACGTCACTGCTGGCCAGGAACCCCTGGGTCACCTGGCTTCCCCGGCGGGTCAGCCGGTCGTAGCGCCAAAGCCCCATTCCCCGGTAGGCCACCCAGACGTTGAAGCTGGCCGGTTCCAGCGCGGCCGCGGTTATCGGATGAAGCTCGGCGTACCGGTCCATCAGGAAGTAGGGCGAGAGGAAGGCCAGGCGCGCGTCGTTGCGCAGATTTTTCAGGTTCACCTGCCCGAACCAGTCCAGCCCGGCCGGGGGCTCCTTTTCGGACTGCACCGCCTTGGAGAAGCGGTCGCAGGAATAGTAGCCGGTGTTGGTCCTGGCCCAGACCCGGGCCGGGGCGAAGGCGATCTCCTGGATCCGTCCCGGGAACTGCATGCCGCCGTAGTAGATGTCCGCGGCAGGCTGGTAGGGCACGGCCCTGCCTCCGGAGACGAAATAGAGCTGGCCGGTCACCGGGTCCATGGCGGCGAAGTCGTAGGCGAAGTCCGGAGACCGTCCCTGGAAACCGAAGTCCCACTTCTCCAGCAGCCGGTCGTAGCGCAGCCCGCCCTCGGAGGAGAAGGCGTAAAGGTACCTGGCGTCGGCCAGCAGGGTCTTGACCTCCCCGGCCGTGGTCCGGCCCCCGAAGGCCCGGAAATGCTGCCAGTCGGCCGGCCCGGCCGAAAGGGCCTGGGCCGTCAGCCAGAAGGCCGCTGTGGCCAGTGCAAATATGAGCCGGGGAAGTTTCATTCCTTGATCTTTGAAACGAACGCGGTGATCTTGGCGCCCTTTTCCGGGCCGGCCAACTCCTTGGCATTTAACTCCAGGCTGGCTTTGGGTTTCATCCCCAAAAGCTCCTCCATGCAGCCAAAAGTTTTCTCGCCCCCGCTGCCGCCCTGGGTGCAGAAGAAGGCGGCCGACTTGATCTTTCCCTTGTTCCGGACGAGGTAGGCGCGGACGGCCGGGGCCATGTTCCAGGCCCATACCGGCGTGCCGACGACCACCAGGTCGTACTGGGCCGGGTCGCACTTGAGCGGGCCGATCTCGGTGTCCAGTTTCCTGGTGGCGTCCCGGCCGCCCAGCAGCCAGCCGATGATGCCCTTGCGGTTCTTCTTGTCGACTATCTC
>DHHE01000229.1:6849-11459 GCA_002403115.1 bacterium UBP2_UBA4780
TGCCGTTTCTCTCGCTGATTGCCCAAGAATCCTTCCGCCAGCGCCGCCAGCAGCCGGGCTCCGACCGGCAGGGCTCGTTCGTCGATATCGAACCTCGGGTGGTGCCAGGGGTATGAGGTCGACGGGCCGGAGCGGCTGCCCAGCCTCAGGAAGGCGCCGGGAGCTTCTTTGAGATAGTAGGCGAAGTCCTCGCCGCCCATCAGCGGCTCGGCGATTTCGACCACAGCCCTTTTTCCGAGGAGCATCATGGCCGTCTCCTTGGCGAAGGCTGCCATCTTTGGATCGTTGGACAGCACCGGGTAGCCGCGCTCGTAGTCGACCGTGGCCGAGAGGCCCCCGGCCCGGGCGGTGTTCTCCGCTGTTTCCCTTATCCAGACCGGCATCATCCTGGCGGTGTGCGGATCGATGCTGCGGGCCGTGCCCTCCAGCTCCACCGTCCCCGGGATGATGTTGTGCTTGGTGCCCCCGGCTATGCGCCCCACCGTGACCACCGCCGGAGTCGCCGGGTCCACCCGGCGGCTGACGATGGACTGCAGGGCGGTCACGATCTGCGAGGCGGCCAGCACCGGGTCCAGGCAGTTGTGGGGACGCGCGGCGTGCCCGCCCCGGCCCCTGACCGTTATCCGGAAGTTATCCGAGGCGGCCATCATCGGCCCCACCCTGATCCCGATTTTCCCTGTCGCCAGGACCGAGTCCATGTGCAGGCCGAAGACCGCGTCCGCTTTGGGGTTCTCCAAGGCCCCGTCGCGGATCATCCCCAGGGCGCCGCCGGGCGGGGTCTCCTCTCCCGGCTGGAACAGGAACTTGACCGTGCCCGGCAGGCCGGCCCCGTTGGCCGACAGGATCCTGGCCGCCCCCAGCAGCATGGCGCAGTGGGCGTCATGGCCGCAGGCGTGCATCCGCCCGGGGATCCTGGAACGGTAGGCGCGGCTGTTCTCCTCCTGCACCGGCAACGCGTCCATGTCGGCCCTAAGGGCCACGCACCGGCCGCCGACGCGGCCCTTTAGCGTCCCGACCACCCCGGTCCCGCCGACGCCGGCGCGCACCCGGAGTCCCAGCCGCTTCAGTTCGGCGGCGACGGCCCTGGCGGTCCCGTGCTCCTGGAAGGAGAGCTCGGGGAAGGAGTGGAACCTCCTTCTCCATCCGGAGAGGTAGCGGACCAGGTCGCTGTCCGGGCGCCGGGCCGCCATCAGGCGTCCCCGTAGTGGTAGACCTGGTTCTTGCCCGCTTTCTTGGCGTGGTACAGGGCCTTGTCGGCCATGTCTATCAGCTTGGCCTTGTCCTTGGCGTCGTCCGGGTAGACCGCCAGGCCGATGCTGACCGTCATCGCCTTCCGCGGCATGATCTCCTGGTTGGGGAAGCGGCTGGCGGCCGTCTTCTGGCACAGCCGGTTGGCGATTATCAGGGCCCCCTTCTTCTTGGTGGCCGGCAGGATGACGGCGAACTCCTCCCCGCCGTAGCGGGCCACCACGTCCACCTTGCGCACCGTCTTGCGCAGGATCTTGGAGATGTCGGCCAGGAGCACGTCCCCGGCGATGTGGCCGTTGGCGTCGTTGTACCGTTTGAAGTCGTCCAGGTCTATCAGCATCAGGGCGGTGGGCTGGCCGTAGCGCTGGCTGCGCTCCAGCTCCTCCTCCAGCCGGTCCTGGAAGTAGCGGTGGTTGTAGAGCCCGGTCAGTCCGTCGGTGATGGCCGACAGCAGCGTCTTCTCGAAGACGTCCAGCTCGATGATCTTGGGGTTCTCTATCTTGTGGTGCAGGTTGGTGAAGTAGTCCATCAGCGCCACCCGCACCCCCACGTTGCGCCCCAGCTTCTGCCCCATCTGCTGCTTGTGCTTGAGGATCTTCTCCCAGTGCTGCCTGGCCTGGGCCTCGCTGAAGTGAAGGTGGGTCAGGGTGTAGATCAGGTCGCTGTACAGGCTGTGGGCTTTCTCCTTGAGGAGATCCTCCACCTGGCTCATGATCTCGGTGCTCTCGCCGTAGTCCTTGCCCAGGATGGCGATCATCTCCTTGGTAAAGGAGGATTTCTGGTTCTTCATGTATGCTGTGCTAAAATGGTTGGCGTCGATGACCGCCCCGTATCCTCGGGCTTCGAACTGACAGACGTGGGGCCCCGACCGGGACGGCACCCGGCTTCGAGCCGCTTCAGCTGGCCGTGCCGCTGCCGCAGTTGCCGGCCGGCGCTATGGGCGACATGGAGCGGAGCTTGGCCACCGCCTCCTTGATGACCTCCACCGCCCGGTCCACCTCGTCCCCGGTGTTGTCCCGCCCCAGGCTGAAACGCACCGAGCCCTGGGCCTCCTCCACCGGCACCCCCATGGCCGCCAGCACGTGAGAGGGCTCCAGGCTGCCCGATGTGCAGGCCGAGCCCGAGGAGCAGGCGATGCCCTTCATGTCCAGCATCAGCAGCACCGACTCGCCCTCGATGTAGCGGAAGCAGACCGACAGCGTCCCGGGCAGGGTCTTGTCCGGATGCCCGTTCCTTCTCACCTCGGGGATGGCGGACTGGATGCCGCGCCACAGTCGGTCGCGCAGCTCCGCCAGTTTCTTGCATTCCTGCTCCCGCCCGTCCATGGCCAGCTGGGCAGCCTCCCCCAGCCCCACGATCCCGGCCACGTTCTCGGTGCCGGCCCGCCGGCTCCTTTCGTGCCCCCCGCCGTGGACCAGGGAGTGCAGCCGGGTTCCCTTGCGCACATAGAGGGCGCCGACGCCCTTGGGCCCGTAGATCTTGTGGGCCGAGAGCGAAAGCAGGTCCACCCCCAGTTTTTTGACATCGCAGTCCAGCTTGCCGAAGGCCTGGACGGCGTCGGTGTGGAACAGCGCCCCCCTCTCCCGGCAGACGGCGGACAGCTCGGCCACCGGCTGCACCGTGCCCACCTCGTTGTTGGCGAGCATCACCGACACCAGGGCCGTCGCGTCCGTCAGGCAGGCCCGGAGGGCCTCTGGGTCCGCCAGCCCCTGCCCGTCCACCCCCAGGTAGCAGGTCCTGGCGCCGTGGTGCTTCTCCAGGTGCTCCAGCACGTGCAGCACGGCGTGATGCTCGATCTTGGAGCATACCAGATGGTCCCTTTTCCCCCTCAGGGCGAAGAAGACGCCCTTGACGGCCTGGTTGTCGGCCTCGGTGCCCGAGCCGGTGAACACCACCTCGGACTGGTCGCAGCCCAGGGCCCGGGCCACCTTTATCCGGGCCTCCTCCACCGCCTTCCGGGCCTCCCGGCCGGCGGAGTGGATGCTGGAGGCGTTGCCGAAATGGTCCCGCAGATAGGGAAGCATGGCCTCCAACACCTCGGGCCGCATCGGCGTGGTGGCGTTGTGGTCGAAATAGGTCATCTTCATGACGGTTGGCCGTGGCCGGGTCCGGGCTTCTACCTTGACCGGGACGGCTTAAGCCCGACGGCGGCGCTTCTCAACCTCTTCTTCCTCTCCTCAAGCCTGGTCCTGGCCTTCTTGTACTGCAGCGATTTCCTCTTCTGCTTGCTCTTGCTACGTGCCATTTTCACACCTCCTTGATTTTGTATTTATTTCTCTTGCCCTTGCCTGCATCCCCCTGGCCAGCCCGATCCTTTCCAGCAGCTCCGGCATGGCCGCTCCGGCCGCGGCCCGGACCGCCAGGTCCGCCGCCTCCGAAAGCGGCGTCGGCTCCGGGTTGACCTCGACCAAGTAGGCCCCGCCGCGCTTGGCGATGACGGGCAGCGAGGCCGCCGGCTGGACCAGGCCCGAGGTGCCGACGGCCAGGAAGATCCCGGCCCGGCCCGATTCCTCCCAGGCCGTCTCAAGAGCTTCGGCCGGCACGGCCTCCCCGAACCAGACCACGTCCGGCCTCATCAGGCCTCCGCATCCGCATTTGGGGAGTTCGTCTCCACCGTCCGCCTTTTCGGGAACGACTTTTCCGCACCGGGTGCACCTGTCACGGGTGATGTTTCCGTGGAGCTCCACCATCCGCCGGCTCCCGGCCCGCTGGTGCAGGCCGTCGACGTTCTGGGTGGCCAGCAGGAAGCTGTCGAACATCCCCTCCATGGCGGCGATGGCCAGGTGTCCCGGGTTGGGCCCGGACCTGGCCAGCTGTTGCCGGCGCCATTGATACCACTCCCACACCAGCTTGGGGTCGCGGGAGAAGGCCTCGGGCGTGGCCAGGTCGCGGGGATCGCGGTCGCGCCACAGCCCGTCCCGGCCGCGGAAGGTCGCCAGCCCGCTCTCGGCCGAGATGCCGGCTCCGGTAAGGACCACGCAGCTGCGGGCCTTCCGGGCCGCTGACAGGAATTCTTCGGGCAGGTCCATGCGTCAGCCGTCGTCCAGCCCGAAGTACCTGGCCCACTCGCCGGTGTCAACCGTCTCCGGTTTTTCGCCCTTTTCCCCGGTCCGGGCCAGCGCCCTTTCGGCCTTTTCAATGAACTCCCCGGCCCCCATGGCCGATGCCTTGTGCCTCCGGGCGAAACCGGCCACCTGCCGGTCGGAGCTGACCACCGTCAGGCGGCCCCGGTCCCTGGAGCCAGTGACCATCCGGTAGATCTCCTCGTCGGCGGTGACCGGCTTTCTGGCGTAAAATATCCTTATCCCCTGGGCCGTCCCGCCCCGGTCAGCCCCCGGTCCCTCCCGTCCGTCGAAGACCAC
>DHHE01000229.1:11657-12420 GCA_002403115.1 bacterium UBP2_UBA4780
GGGAAAAACGGACCTTATGTTTCGCCTATTTTCCGTTGGCCGCCTTCAGCAGCCCGGCCAGGCTGTTGTTCTTCTGCAGCAGCTCCTGGGCCTTCTGCACCTGGGGATCGCTTTGGAGGTTGAAGCGGTACATGGCCTTGTCTCCATGCAGTTTGGACAGGATCTCGCGCTTTACGGCCCGCTTGATGTACTCGAGGTTGTCGGCGAACTCCTTTTCGGTCACGGTCACCGAATCGCCGTTCACCAGCGACTTGAAATCGTTCACCATGCCCTGGTCGACGCTGAAGGTCTCGGGCAGGCCCTTATTGGCCGTGGTGTACTTGACGGCGAACTTGAAGAACAGCGCGCGGCGCTCCAGGTCTGTCTGCACCCGGTTGAAGCGCGGTATCTCCACCTTGAGGTCCGGGGCGATGCCGCCGCCGCCCAGCACGGTGCGTTTCAGCCCGCCGATGGTGGCGTAGGACTCCGGGGCGGCGGTGGTGTCCTCGGCCAGGCTGTCCAGCTCTCCCGACTGCCAGGCCGAGTTGTCCCGGTGGATGCAGCGCCCCGACGGCGTGTAGTACTTGGCCGTGGTCAGCTTGATGGCGATGGAGTCGCCCAGCGGCCACACCGTCTGCACCGATCCCTTGCCGAAGCTGGTCTGGCCAACGATCAGCGCCCGATCCCAGTCCTGGAGCGCCCCGGCCACGATCTCCGAGGCCGAGGCCGAGCCCTGGTTGATGAGGACGACGATCGGCCCCTCGTCCGGGCCGAAGGCCGGGCC